>DATBBR010000078.1 GCA_036270875.1 Acidimicrobiales bacterium | reverse complement strand
GCCGAGGGACTCCTCATCCGTGACGGCGCTCGGGCCGAGCCGGTCCGGGAGGTCACCATCGCCTCGACCATCCAGCGCATGCTGAGCACCGTGGTGGCCGTGGGCGCCGACCTCGAGTGGCTGCCCGGCATCGCGGCCGGCCTGACCCTCGCCATCGGCGACGTGAGCCTCAGCGGGTCCTAAGCCGGCCCCTCGGCCAGCGGTCCTCCGGCGAGACCTTCGGCGCATGCGCACGACGCCGTCTCGGGGATGGCGGGTATGGCCTTCATCAGGAGGCGACGGGTCTGCTCGATGCTGGCCTCCAGGACGGCGAAGGCCGCCTCCATCGTCACCGGCTCGATACTGGCGTCGCCCTCCAGTCCCGTGTCGTAGTCGGTGACCTGGGCCAGTCCGCCGTAGCAGATGCCGAGCTCGCGGGCCAGCACCGACTCGGGGTACTGAGTCATGTTGATCACGTCGCAGCCGGCGGCGCGGAACCAGCGTGACTCTGCTCGAGTCGAGAAGCGGGGACCCTGGATCACCACCACTGTGCCCGAGCGATGGGCGACGGCACCGGTGTCGGCCGCGGCCCGGGCGAGCACGTCGCCGAGCTCGGAGCAGTAGGGGTCGGCGAAGGTCACGTGCCCGAGCACGGGCCCGTCGAAGAACGTGTCAGGGCGGCCCCACGTGCGGTCGATGAGCTGATCGCAGATGACCAGCTCCCCCGGATGGATGTCCGGCCTCAACGACCCGGCGGCGAACGGGCCTATCACCCGGCGCACCCCCAGCTGGCGGAGGGCCCACAGGTTGGCCCGCGAGTTCACACGATGAGGTGGGTACTCGTGATGGAGGCCGTGGCGGGGAAGGAAGGCGATGGACCGATCGCCGACCTGGGCCAGCGCCACCGGAGCCGATGGAGCGCCATACGGCGTGTGGACCGGGATCTCCCGCACGTCCTCCAGGAACTTGTAGAAGCCGCTTCCGCCGATCACGGCGATCTCAGCGGTGGGCCCGCTCACGGGTCGGAGACTACGACGCGCTGCTCGTCGCCGGCTTCGAGTCGCCCTTCGAACCGCTCGACCCGCCCTTGTCGGACGAGGGGGCGGAGCCGGAGCCCTTCTCCGCTCCTCCCTTGTCCGAGGAGGCCTTGTCGGACGTGCCCTTGTCGGACGTCGCCTTGTCCGAGGAGCCCTTGTCGGAGGAGGCCTTGTCGGACGAGCCCTTGTCGGGTGACGCCTTCTCCGAAGACGACGCCGGGCGGCTGTCGTTGCGGTAGAAGCCGCTGCCCTTGAACGCGATGCCGATGGACCCGAACACCTTGCGCAGGCGCCCGCCGCACGCCGGGCACTTCGTCAGGGGGTCGTCCTTGAACGACTGGACGACCTCCTGGTGCTCACCGCAGGACTTGCAGGCGTATTCGTACGTGGGCATCTCGGCGGCGCCTCCGGGGCGTTAGCACTCACTAGACCTGAGTGCTAAGTGTACCGTCTCGCCATGACCTCTGCGGTCCGCAAGGCAGTCATCCCCGCCGCCGGCCTGGGGACTCGGTTCCTCCCGGTAACCAAGTCGCTCCCCAAGGAGATGCTGCCCATCGTCGACAAGCCCTCGATCCAGTACGTCGTCGAGGAGGCGGCCGCCGCCGGCCTCGAGGACGTCCTGCTGATCACCTCCCGGGGGAAGGCGAGCCTGGCCGACTACTTCGACCGGGCCCCCGAGCTGGAGGAGCACCTGGCCGCGACCGGAAAGCACAAGGAGCTCGAAGGGATCCAGCACATCGCCGAGATGGCGCGGGTCCATTACGTCCGCCAGCAGGAGCCGAAGGGGCTGGGCCACGCCGTCGGAGTGGCCCGCGAGCACGTGGGCGACGAGCCCTTCGCCGTGCTGCTCGGCGACGACATCATGCACGAGCGGGCGGGGGTCCTGACAGGGATGCTGGAGGCATTCGAGCGCCACGACGGATCGGTGGTGGCCCTCAAGACCGTCGAGCCGGCTGAGATCTCCTCCTACGGCTCCTGTCGGGTGGACCAGGTGGAGCCGAGGCTCGTGCGGCTCCTGGAGGTGATCGAGAAGCCGAAGCCCGAGGAGGCTCCCTCGGACCTGGCCCTCATGGGCCGCTACGTGTTCACCCCGGAGATCTTCGGCGCCATCGAGCGGGTCAAGCCCGGCAAGGGCGGGGAGCTCCAGCTCACCGACGCCATCGGCCTGCTCATGGAGGAGCAGCCCGTCTACGGGTACGTCTTCAGCTGGGGTCGCTACGACGCCGGCAACCGGCTGGACTACTTGCGGGCGAACCTGGAGCTCGCACTGGAGCGCCCCGACCTGGCGCCCGGCCTGCGCCGCCTCATCGCGGACCTGGCCGCCCGGCAGGGCGAGGGCTGAGAGGCCGGCTGTGATCCCCCTGGCGCGGGCCCGCCAGTTCGTCCTGGACGGATGCGCGCCCTTGGTCCCGCGCCAGATCCCCCTCGACGAGGCGCTGGGCTGTGTCAGCTCGGAGGCGATCGTCGCCCACGAGGCGGTGCCCGCCTTCGCCAACACGGCCATGGACGGCTATGCCGTGCGGGCCGCGGACACAGAAGGGGCGCCGGTACGGCTGTCAGTGGTCGGCACCTTGGCCGCGGGGACGGCTCCGTCGACGGCGCTCGGCGCCGGCCAGGCCGTGCGCATCATGACCGGCGCGCCCATCCCGCCCGGCGGCGACGCGGTCGTCATGGTGGAGCTGACCCACACCGAGGGGGCGGAGGTGATCGTGGAGCAGCCGGCGCATCCCGGGGACCACCTGCGGCTGCCCGGGGAGGATGTCGCTGCCGGTCAGGAGGTGTTCCCGCCACGAACGACGCTGGGCCCCGGACACTTGGGCGTGCTCGCATCCCTTGGCCATGCGAGCGTGGCCGCCTTCCCCCGGGCGCGAGTGGGGGTGCTGTCCACCGGCGACGAGCTCGTCGAAGGCGATGCTCCCCTCCGGCCCGGCCAGATCAGGGACTCGAACCGCCACACTCTGCTGGCGCTCCTCGCCGCGAGCGGCTGTGAGCCGGTGGACCTCGGGATCGCCCGCGACAGCGAGTCTGCGATCGCCTCGGCAGTCGAGGGAGCGCTTCCGAGCTGCGATGCCGTGCTGGCCAGCGGGGGCGTCAGCATGGGGGACTTCGACTACGTCAAGGTCGTCCTCGACCGGCTGAGTGGCGGCTCCATGCGGTGGATGCAGGTGGCCATCAGGCCAGCCAAGCCCTTCGCCTTCGGGGTCATCGAGGGCCGCCCGGTGTTCGGTCTTCCCGGCAACCCGGTGTCTTCGATGGTGAGCTTCGAGCTGTTCGCCAGGCCGGGCCTCAGGGCCATGATGGGACATGACCAGCTCGATCGCGTCCACGTCGAGGCGGTGGCCGAGGAAGACCTGCGCCGGCGTCCCGACGGCAAGCTGCACCTGGCCCGGGTGGTCGCCAGGCCCGGCGACGACGGACGGTTCCACGTCCGCTCCTCGGGCGGTCAGGCCTCGCACCAACTCTCGGCCATGGCCCTCGCCAACGCCTTGGCGTTGCTCCCCGACGGCGAAGGCGTCGGTGCGGGGGAGTGCGTGACCACGATGCTGCTGGGGTCGTTCTGACAGGAATCCGCCGGGGGAGGGAGCCGACGGCACGTTGGGTTTGTTTCACCTTTGGTCGAAATGGGTCCTGGCGCCGGCGGCCGCCACGCCAACTTTCGACCAAAGGTGGAACCGAGGTACTCACCGCCTAGCATGGAAGAGGTGAGCGGTGCCCCCTCCAAGGCGCTGGTCGACCCCTTCGGGCGGACCGTGCGGGACCTTCGCATATCGGTCACCGATCGCTGCAACTTCCGCTGCACCTACTGCATGCCCGAGGAGGGTATGCGGTGGCTCGACCGCTCGGAGCTGCTGAGCTTCGAGGAGATCGAGCGGGTGGCCCGCGTGTGCGTGGAGCGCTTCGAGTTCGATGGGATCCGGCTGACGGGCGGTGAGCCGACGGTGCGGGCCCAGTTGCCGGCGCTGGTGAAGATGCTGGCCGGGCTGCAGGTGCCGGGCACCGGCCAGGCGGTCGACCTGGCCATGACGACCAACGGGGCCACGCTGGGCCTGGCGGCGGGCGAGCTGCGGCGGGCGGGGCTGAACCGGATCAACGTGTCGTGTGACTCGCTGCGTCCGGAGCGATTTCGCCAGATGGCCCGGCGCGACCAGCTGGCCAGGGTGCTGGACGGGATCGACGCTGCCATCGGGGCCGGGTTCGCGCCGGTCAAGATCAACGTGGTGATGATGCGGGGCGTCAACGACCACGAGGCGGTCGACTTCGCCACCTTCGGCCGGGAGCGGGGGGTGCAACCCCGGTTCATCGAGTTCATGCCGCTCGACGCCGACGGTGGATGGACGATGGACCAGGTGGTGCCGGCCGACGAGACCCTGGCCGCCATCCACGCCGTCTACCCCCTGGAGCCCGTCCCGCACGGACCCGAGCCGGCGACCAGGTACCGGTACGTGGACGGCGGGGGGGAGATCGGGGTCATCCCGTCCGTGACGAGACCCTTCTGCGGCGATTGTGACCGGGTGCGGATCACGGCCGAGGGCAAGTTTCGCACCTGCCTTTTCGCGCTCGACGAGCACGACCTGCGGGCGGTTGTGCGAAATGGTGGCACCGACGAGGACCTGGCCGCCGCCATCGAGCGCGCCGTCGGCACCAAGTGGGCAGGCCACCACATCGGTCGGGTGAGCTTCGTGCGGCCCCCGAGAAGCATGAGCCAGATCGGGGGCTAGCCGCCGGCAGCGGTCAAACTGACTGGTCAGGCGACCAGGCGCGCCGGATGAATCTAGACTCGCCGCCATGACGGACCGCGGCCTCACCCACGTCGATCCGCTGGGCAGGGCCCGCATGGTCGATGTCACCCCCAAGGAGCCCAGCCACCGCCGGGCGCTGGCCCGCTGCAGGGTGACCATGCAGCCGGACACCACATCCAGGGTGGCGAGCAACGCCATGACCAAGGGTGACGTCCTCGGTGCGGCACGCATCGCCGGGATCCAGGCGGCCAAGCGGACGGCGGATCTCATTCCCCTGTGCCATCCCCTGCTGGTCGGCTCGGTGTATGTCAACTTCACCATCGGTGACGACCATGTCGGCGTGGAGACCCAGGTGGAGACGGTGGACCGGACGGGCGTGGAGATGGAGGCCCTCACGGCCTGCGCCGTCGCCGCCCTGACGATCTATGACATGTGCAAGTCCACTGACCGCTCGATGACGATCGGGGACCTGGCCCTGTGGGAGAAGACCGGCGGTCGCTCGGGGTCGTGGCGGCGGACCGACGGGGTGACGCAGGCGCCGCTCGAGGCCTGAGCTCGCCTGGGCTGGCCGCGGCCGGCAGTCTGAACACCGGGAAAACTAGCGATGTACTGGGCCGATACGACACGCCCAAAAGAACCCCTGGCGTGGCGGTGCATCGGGTAGTAAAACTCCATGTCGACGAGGGGGGCGCGCTCGGGTCAGTGAGCATCGGCGGAGGTGCAGCTGGGCCGTCCTACCATCCACCGTTCGGCGTGACCCCTGGATTATGGTCACCAGGAAGAGAGGAAGGTAGGTCGAGGAACAGTGACGATCATTGTCCTCCTTATCCTGGCGTCGATGTGGGTGGCGGTCCTCCTCCCGACTGTTCTTCGCAGCAGAGAGGCCGTTCGTTCAACCGACTCTGTCGGCGACTTCCGTCGCCAGCTCTGGGTCCTGGCGCGGACTCGGCGGGCCAGCCTCGGCATGGCCTATTCGAGCCACTCGGCAGCGGTGCCGCAGCGGCCGGTGGCGCCATCGGGGCCGGACCTGCCGGCCAGGGCGATGGTGTCGGACCGGGCGCCGGTTGCGCCCTCCCGGCAACCGGTGGCGTGGACGACACGCCAGCACACGCTCAGGCGCCGCCGTGAGGTCCTGAAGACGTTGCTGACGGGCATCACTCTGACGTTCCTGCTCGGTGCGGTTCCCAGCCTGCGCCTGGCCTGGGGGTTCAGCGCGGTGCTCGCCGGGATGACGGTCACCTATCTGGCTGCGCTGGTGCACCTGCGTGGCGTCGCCCTCGAGCGGTCGACGAAGGTCGCCTTTCTCGACCCGCACCGCCAGCCCGAGCCTGCATTCGTGCTGCGGCGCTCAGCGAACTGACGTCGGCGTAGCCGGTGCCCGAGCCTGGGCGCGGGGAAGAGCTGTTGGCGCTGGGCGATGCGGTGCGGGCTCGGCTGGACCGGACCCACCGGGCTCGGGAGGACAGCCTGGCCGCGTCCCGGCGGACCATCCGGGCCTGCGGGAGATCGATCCGGGCCATCCACCGCCTCGAACCCGAGGAGTACGCCCGCCTGGTCGAGGAGGCGCGGGCGAACCTGCGCGAGGCCCAGGAGGCGCTGCGCCCACACCCGACGGTGGCGGGTGCCGGGTTCCTCCACGACGCCGAGAAGGAGTACGCCGAGGCCCGGTTGACCTCGGCCCTCGTGGAGGGTTCGTCGCTTCCGGACGCGGCCGAGTTGGCGGTGGGGACGCCGGCCTGGCTCAACGGCTTGGCCGAGGCGGCGTCGGAGCTGCGCCGGCACATTCTGGACCGGCTCCGGCAGGGCGAGCTCGACCGGGCCGAGGACCTCCTGGGCGCCATGGAGGACGCCTACGACATGCTCGTCACGATCGACTATCCCGACGCCATCACCGGTGGCCTGCGCCGGACGGTGGACGCGCTGCGTGCCGTCCTCGAGCGCACCCGTGGCGACGTCACCACTGCCACATTGCAGGGTCGGCTCCGCCAGGCCATCGACCGAGCCACCGGTACGACCCCATCGGGCAGGGACTAGGTCCCCGACTATCCTGAGTTGCCACGGGGGTGTAGCTCAGTCGGTAGAGCGCTACGTTCGCAACGTAGAAGTCGTCGGTTCGAGTCCGATCACCTCCACCAGGTTCGAGTCCCAAAACCCCTGGTAAGAGCGGGTTTTTGGAGTGTCCACCTTTTACCGTGGTTGACCGTGAGAACCCCTCCGTGCCCGTTCGATCGGGCACGGAACGGGCACGCGGCGGGCACGGCGTTGCGGTCACCGACCGAGGTCGTGTTGCTCGGGGGAACGACGAGGAGGACCTCGGTTCAGTTCCCCAAGCGATCTCGGGCGAAAGGAGATGAAAACCTGCGACCATCAGGAAGTGACCGGCACCTCAATCCCGCAGTACGACGAGTTGATGTGGCCAGCCCTACCGCGAGGCGCGGTGCGGGACTTTCGCGGCGCGATGGCCAGCCGTGGTGAGAAGGGACTGCTGATCACGACCGGCTCATTCGCCAAGGACGCTCAGAACGAAGCGAACCCCGACGGTGCGCCACCGGTCGAGCTGATCGACGGGGATCGGCTGTGCGACCTCCTCAAGGACGTGGTGCCTGGCTGGAGGGGGGAGTGAAATGAAGATCCTGAGACTGGCCGGCATTCTGTTGATAATTGCCCTTGCCGACGGATGCGCGAGCGGTGAGCCAGGCGCAAGCAAGACTGGATCTGCTCCAGCACCTCCTCAGCTTCCCGAGAACTTCAACTGGAGTGGTCGATACATTGTCCCCGACCTTGGTGTGAACGTTCCCTTCACCTGGCAAGGACATGATGGCTACAGCGAGATGACCGCTGGAAGTCAGAACGATCCGATCTACTTCACGAACCTCATCTACCACGGCCGCCTGTACACCCTGACTTACAAGTGGCCTGTACCAATTGTTGGCGACCTAGGAAAATGCAACAACGTCGCTCCCTACACTCTTTCTGACTACAACGCTTGGCTGAAGACATCGCGCTATGTGGGGTCGGCCATCCTCGGAGGAAGGTCAGGCCCTGCGGTGAACCAGTTCAGAGCCAGCATCGTTTTCGACTTGCAGAAGGGACTCGTACCGCCTGGGAACGTGTTACCGCCGGTGGCGGGGACTCCAAACATGGTCGCGCCGGCGGGCGGGACTACGCCGAACGCGGCAGCAGTGCCGGGCCTGCCGTCAATTCCAGCTCGGATTCCCGTCCTGATCGCTGACTTCTCCGTCGATCAAAGCGATTCACACAAGTTCCGTCAGGTGTTGCATTTTGGTCTGCAGAATCTCTATGACCCGAATTTGGACGAGTGGATCGTCATGCAGAAGTTCTCGGACAAGCCGGGGAACGTCGTCCTTCCCGACACCTGCAACAACGCCACCCCTTCACCCCCCCTTTCCGTCCCCTCGCATTGAGTGGGGGCGTGAGATGATCGGGGCCGCTCTGGGGCGTCCGCTAGGTAACTGAGGCCTCCACATCGCCGGCGCGCAGGGCAGCCAGAGCTCGAGCCTCCTCCATCGCCGACTACGTGGCGTCGTAGACCTCCGCGACGTCTCGGCCCCACATGATCGAACCCACAGTCGGCAGCGTTGCACGAACTGCGCTTGCCGCCTACTGGTTTTCCGACAGGTGCCGGTGGGTCACCCTACGCCGCCACCCCGAGGAACCTCAGTGTCGTCAACGACCGCCAGGTCGAGCTGCCCCAGGCGGGTGGGGTCGGCAAGCGCGTCGATGGCGACGATCGCTCCGTTCCTCACGGTGAAGGCCATGACCGAGAAGGGCCGTCCGCGAGGAGCCACGACGACTCCTGCGATGCCGTTGACCAACGCCGGGCGGACGAACGGGGACAGCCCGGAGAAGGTGAAAGCCTGCTCGGCCACTGCTTGCGCGCCGTGAACGACCACCGAGGCGGCCGGACGCGACGCGCCCCCATCGGATCGCAGCACCACGTCCGGGTCGAGCACCGCTACGAGGGCGTCGAGGTCTCCGTCCCGGGCGGCGGCGAAGAAGGCGTCGACGACCTCTCGCTGTCGCGAGATGTCCGTGTCAGGCGTGGTTGTCACCCCTTGGACCCGGCGGCGAGAGCGGCTGGCGAGCTGCCTGGCTGCGGCCGGCGTTCGCTCGACCATGGGGGCGATCTCGTCGAAGGGCACGCCGAACATGTCGTGGAGGACGAACGCGAGACGTTCGGCGGGCGACAGCGTCTCGAGGACCACGAGCAGAGCGAGGCCGACCGAGTCGGCCAAGAGCGCCTGGTGCTCGGGGTCGATCCCGTCCTGGCGGCTCACGATCGGGTCCGGCATGTGCACGTCCAGGGGCTCCTCGCCGTGCGACCTACGCGCCCGCAGCATGTTCAGGCACACTCGGGCTACGACAGTGGTCAGCCACCCGCCCAGGTTCTCGACCTCGCTGGTGTCCGAGCGGCTGAGCCGAAGCCAGGCCTCCTGGACGGCGTCGTCGGCCTCGCTGAGCGAGCCCAGCATCCGGTAGCCGACCGCCCGGAGGTGGCCCCGGTGCTCCTCGAACCGCACGGCTAGAAAATCCCGGTCTTGCATTGGTCACATTCCCTTATCGCGGCGTGTCATGGCAATGACGAACCAGACCGGGCCAGTGTGACGAGCACCGGCACTTGAGCGCCGCAGGGTGGGACATGGCGATGCCGCTCGCCGCCCGCCGGAATGTTCCGGTGAAGATCGAGGGGCGAGCAACCTTCGACGAGGTCCGGCGGACTGATTGATCCGCTCGGTGCACCATAATGGGCGCTATGACCTCCGTGGAACCCACCACCGCGTCCGACCGCTTCGACTTTCGGGTGGCCGATACGTCGCTGGCCCCGTTCGGCCGGCGCGAGATCCACCTGGCTGAGCACGAGATGCCGGGGCTTCGGGCGCTGCGCCAGGAGCTCGGGGAGTCGAAGCCTCTGCGTGGTGCCCGTATCAGCGGCTCGCTCCACATGACCGTTCAGACGGCGGTACTGATCGAGACGCTCACCGCGCTGGGCGCCGAGGTGCGCTGGGCCTCCTGCAACATCTTCTCGACCCAGGACCACGCCGCCGCCGCCGTCGCGGTGGGCCCGGAGGGCACGCCGGAGGATCCGAAGGGTGTGCCCGTCTACGCCTGGAAGGGCGAGACGCTGGAGGAATACTGGTGGTGCACCGAGCGGGCCCTCTCCTGGCCGGACGGCGACGGGCCCAACATGATCCTCGACGACGGCGGTGACGCCACCCTGCTCGTGCACAAGGGGGTTGCCTTCGAGGCGGCAGGCTCCGTCCCGGACCCCTCAGAGGCTGGCTCCGTCGAGCTCGGCGTGGTGTTCTCGCTCTTGCGGAGGGTGCAGGGCCAGGACTCACAGCACTGGACCCGACTTGCCAAGCAGATCCGGGGGGTCAGCGAGGAGACGACGACCGGCGTGCATCGGCTCTATCAGATGCTCGACCGGGGTGAGCTCCTGTGGCCGGCGATGAACGTCAACGATTCGGTCACGAAATCGAAGTTCGACAACCTCTACGGCTGTCGACACTCACTCGTCGATGGGATCGTGCGCGCCACCGACGTGATGATCGGCGGCAAGACCGTGATGATCTGCGGCTACGGCGAAGTGGGCAAGGGGTGCGCCCAGGCCATACGGGGACAGGGGGGTCGGGTCATCGTCAGCGAGGTCGACCCGATCAATGCCCTCCAGGCCGCCATGGACGGCATCGAGGTGGCGCGCGTCGAGGACGTCGTCGGACAGGCTGACATCTTCGTGACCGCGACCGGGAACACCGAGGTGATCACCACCGACCACCTCGCCGCCATGAAGCACAACGCCATCGTGTGCAACATCGGTCACTTCGACGACGAGATCGACGTCGCCGGGTTGGCGAGGGTGCCCGGCATCGAGCGCCTGCAGATCAAGCCGGGAGTCGACCTGTGGACGTTCCCGGACGGACACGCCATCATCCTGCTGGCCGAGGGCCGGCTCGTGAACCTGGCCTGCGCCACCGGGCACCCGAGCTTCGTCATGTCCTGCTCCTTCTCCAACCAGGTGCTGGCCCAGATCGAGCTGTTCACGAAGAGCCACGACTATCCCGTCGGCGTCTACATGCTGCCCAAGACCCTGGACGAGAAGGTGGCAGCCCTTCATCTGGACGCCCTCGGAGTGAAGCTGACCCGGCTCACCGACGAGCAGGCCGACTACCTGGGCGTGGCGCCGGAGGGGCCCTTCAAGGCTGAGCATTACCGCTACTGACGGCGGATGGTCAGGGGCGGCGACCCAGCGCGGCGAGCAAGCGGGCCTGGGGGTCGGCTCGGGCGGGAAGAGAGATGTCACCGCCGAACATCCCGCTGCCCCGCAGCAGCTCGGCCTGGGGCTCGACCACCCCCCAGCAGGCGTCGACGAGGACGGGATCGATCGTCCGATCCTGGCCCGTGGCGACGGCGAGGTCCCAGCCGTGGATGAGGACGTCGATGAGCCGGTGCCCGGCGTAGACGGACCCCGGCACCGGTCCATAGGAGACCGCACACGGGGCGTCGAGGGCACCCGGCGCCTCGAAGGCAGCGGCAGCCACCTCGGCTGACCGGTCGTAGGCGTCGAGCGCGTCCTCGCCGAGCTGGTCGCCGTCCAGCCTCGACCCGACCTCGTCGATGGTGGCGCCGCCGGCGAGCTCGGCCGCCCACCAGTTGCCGCCCACGACGTGGTTGAGCAGCTCGCCGACGTTCCAGTCGGCGCACGGCGTCGGCTCGGTCCACTGTCGTGGATCGATGCCGGCCACGAGGCGGCGCGTGGCCCCGAGTGCTTGCCGGTGTTGAGCGGCGATGTCGGTCATTTCCCCCTCCTCTGCCCGAAAGCCGCCCCCAGCTGCGAGCTGTTAGGCCTACTTTCTAGTAGGTCAGGTTAGCTACCGTAAGCGTTGACGAAGGGGGTCGTAGGATGCCGTCCGCCACGATCATCAGCGACGATGTACGGAGAGTCGAGGCCACCGCGACCGACGGCCGGCTCTTGGTCGCACCCGAGCGACTGGTCGACGCCCTCGGCTGGGAGCTCAAGCCTGAGGGTCTGTGCCAGGAGGACGTTTGTGTACCAGTGCGCGATCGGGCGTCGTTGTTCGTGGGGAACGACGTGGACCTGGCGGGTGTCGCCGGCGCTCTGGGGCGAGCGGCCGTCGTCGACACCGTCGCGGGGATCGCCGCCGTGGCGATGGATGCCGGGGGCCGTCGTCAGGCGCTCGACTCGCTCCGCGCGCCCACCTTCGCCCTCGACGACCTCGATGGCCACCCGCGCCGCCTCGAGGAGTGGCGCGGCCGCAAGAAGCTGTTGGTCGCCTTCGCGTCGTGGTGAGGCTGCCGCTACGACCTGCCCGGGTGGCAGGCGCTGCAGGACGAGCTCGCCGGCGACGGCCTCACGGTGGTCGGTGTCGCCATCGACGACTCACCTGACGACGTGCGCCCCTGGGTCGAGAACATCACGTTCCCGGTGCTCATCGATCCCAACCACGTGCTGACCGAGATCTACGCCATCAGCAACGTCCCGACGGTCATCTGGATCGACGAGGACGACCAGATCGTGCGGCCGAACGGCGTCGCCTTCGGAACGGACATGTTCAAGGACTTCACGGGCGTCGAAGCCGCCCCGCACATGGAGGCCGTGAGGCGGTGGGTTCGCGGCGGTGAGGTGCCGATCGTGCCCGACGACGCCCGCCGGGCGGTCGGTGACCTCACTCCTGACGAGGTGCTGGCCCGCCTGCACTTCCGCATCGCCGCGCAGGCCCGCCGGCAGGGCGACGAGGTGACGGCGCGCCGCCATTTCCAGGAGGCCGGGGAGCTGGCCCCCAACGACTTCACGATCCGACGTGCCACCATGCCGCTCGTCGGTGAAGACCCCTTCGGGCAGGAGTTCTTCGACCTGTACCAGGAGTGGCAGCGGGCGGGCAGCCCGTACCACGGCCTCTCAGCGGGCCAAGCCACCTGAGCGCGACCCGCAAGCCCGCGACAACTCAACCGGACAAGGCGGCCAGGCCGGCGCGCCGGGCGACCCCCGCCGCCGCCGCCCGCGAGCTGGCCACCAGGGACCCGGTGATAGCCCGCTTCCTCGACGCCGTCGGACCGCCGCGGTTTCGAAAGCCGATGGACAGCCACTTCGCCGCCCTGGTGCGGTCAGTGACCTACCAGCAGCTCGCCGGGGCGGCAGCGGCCGCCATCCACGGCCGGCTCGTCGCCGCCCTCGGCGGCGACGTCACCCCCGAGGGCGTGCTCGCGCTGTCCTCGGAGGCCCTGCGGGCGGCAGGACTCTCGGGCAACAAGGCGGCGTCGCTTCGGGACCTCTCGACGAAGGTCCTCGACGGCACGGTAGTGCTGGATCCCCGAGGCCTGTCACGTGAAGGCGACGAGGAGGTCATCACCCGGTTGTCGAGCGTCCGCGGCATCGGCCGCTGGAGTGCCGAGATGTTTCTCATGTTCCAGCTGCGCCGTCTCGACGTGTGGCCCACCGGCGATCTCGGGGTACGCCGGGGTTACGGCCTGGCGTGGGGCATCAACATGCCGACGCCCCGCCAGCTGGAGCCGCTGGGGGACCCGTTTCGGCCCTATCGCACCGTGGTCGCCTGGTACTGCTGGCGGGCTGCCGAGCTGTACGCGGGCACGGCCGCGAGCGCCGTCACCCGGTAGGCGTGAGCATGCCGTGGCGAGCACGGTGTCACTCCTTCGATGCTCGTCGATACCACCTCGACGAGCACGCCACCCGGCGGGCGGCTCTCAGTCGTTGTCGCTGCCGAAGTGGATCCCGCTTCCGCCTCCACCGTTGCCCTTGGCCTCCGGGTGGACGATGTAGGGGTTGATGGCGGCGGCCAGGTTGGGCAGGGGCAGCGTCTGCAGCCACACCTTCCCGGGGCCGGTGAGGGCGGCCAGGAAGAGGGTCTCGGCCCCGAAGACGATGTTCTTCACGCCCTTGATGCGATCGATTGTGAAGCTCACGGTGGCGTCCAGCATGCCGATGTGGCCCGGATGGACCCGCATGGTCTCGCCCGGCCCCAGCTCGTAGGTGACGACCTCGCCGTCGAGCTCGACCCACGCCTGTCCCTGTCCACTGACCTTCTGGAGGACAAAGCCGGCCCCGCCGAAGAGGCCGGCCCCGAGCTTCTGCTGGACGGCGATGCTCAGCTCGACGGCGGGCTCGCCGCACAGGTACCCACCGCGGTGGATGAGGTACTCGTTGGCCCCCCCGACCTCGACGGGCAGGATGTGTCCCGGCACCTTGGTGGCGAAGGCCACCATGCCGGCGCTGCCGTTGGCCCGGTACTCGGTCATGAAGAGGGAGCCACCGCCGATGGCGCGCTTGACGGCGCCGAACAGACCCTTGGACCCCGCCGTCTTGCCAGCCGATGTCGACAGCTCGATCGAGCCGTTCATCCACGAGAGCTCGCCCGACTCGGCGACGACGCTTTCGCCCGAATCCAGCTTCATCTCCAGGACGGGCATGACCGTCCCGATCACCTGATGGTCCACGACTTCGCCTCCTGCTCGTCGGCGCCGCTTCAGGGTAGCGATCCAGGAGGGCGCCGGCCCGGCCACGACCTCCTCACGCGATGCTCATACTTCTCTGCGCCCTACCTCACACCACATTGGCAAGATCGATCCGTGGCGTTGACCGAGGCCCGCGTCCCTAGGCAAACCGCGGCCGACAACGCCAGCGAGCGCCCCCGGGTCGTTCCCACCGTGCTGACGCTGGCTCTGCTGGCTGTGGGCGTTGTGGTCCGCGGTCACCTGCTCTTCGGATTCGTGGTGCTGGTCGCCATCTTCGTGCCCATGGAGAAGCTCTTCTCCCTGCAGCCCCGGAAGGTGTTCCGACGGGGCTGGGCCACAGATCTCGTCCACTTCTTCGTCACCAACCTCTTCATCACGGCTGGCTTCCTGGCCGCGGCGGCGATCTTCGCCACGGTGCTGCGGGTCGCCCTCGGAGACGGGCTCGCCCGTGTCGTCCACACGCAGCCGAAGGGCGCCCAGGTCGCCGAGGGCCTCCTCCTCGCGGAATTCCTGTTCTACTGGGCCCACCGCGCGAGCCATCGCCTCGGCCTGCTCTGGCGCTTCCACGCCATCCACCACAGCATCACCGAGATGGACTGGCTGGCGGCAGCCCGCCAGCACCCCCTCGACGCCGTGTTCCACCGGGTGTTCGTCGCCATCCCGCTGTTCCTCCTGGGCTTCACCCGACTCACAGTCGGCGTGGTGGTGCTGTTTGCCGCCTTCAACGCGCTCTTCATCCATTCGAACGTGCGGTTCCGCTTCGGACCTCTCCGCTGGGTGGTCACCACGCCCGAGTTCCATCACTGGCACCATGCCAACGAGGCCGAGGCGGTGAACAAGAACTTCGCCGGGGGACTGCCGCTGCTCGACGTGCTGTTCGGCACCGCCTACCTCCCGAAGGGTCGGGTGCCGGCGGCATACGGCATCGACGAGCCCGTCCCGGGCGAGTACCTCCGTCAGCTGACCCATCCATTTCGCCGCGCCTAGTGTCCCCGGGTAGTCGGCCCGGGAGGCCGGCTGAGGGAACGGCGTTCGGACGAACAGGGGGTGCGGCATCCGTGGAGCCAGGGGAGTTCAGAGGTGTCATCGGCCGCGACTATGCGGAGTCGACGGCGTGGTGGCCACAGCCGGTGCGGGCGCCCGAGGGCGCGCCCAACATCGCCTTCATCGTCCTCGACGACGTCGGGTTTGCCCAGCTCGGCTGCTTCGGCTCCGACATCGACACACCGGTCCTCGACGGGCTCGCCGCCCGAGGGCTCCGGTACACGAACTTCCACACCACCGCCTTGTGCTCGCCGACGCGAGCGTGCCTGCTCACCGGGCGCAACCACCACGTCAACGGCATGGGCCGGATCATCGAGCTGGCGACCGGCTTCCCTGGCTACGACGCCCGCATCCCCGCCGCCAACCGGTTCCTGCCGGAGATGCTCGTCCCGCACGGCTACGCCGCGTACGGGGTGGGGAAGTGGCACCTCACACCCGAAGAGGAGTGCCACCCCGCCGCGCCCCGCCACCGCTGGCCGTTGGCGCGGGGGTTCGAGCGCTTCTACGGCTTTTTCGGCGGTGAGACGCATCAGTTCGTACCGGCGCTGGTCTCCGACAACCACCATGTCCGGCCGGGAAGGAGTCCCGAGGAGGGTTACCACCTGACCGAAGACCTGGCGGACCACGCCATCGAGGTCGTCCGGGACCTGCGGGCCACGGACCCTGACAAGCCGTTCCTCCTGTACTTCTGCACCGGCGCCTGCCACTCGCCGCACCAGGCGCCGCCGGAGTGGATCGAGCGCTACCGCGGCGCGTTCGATTCGGGATGGGACGCCTGGCGTGCCGCCACGCTGGCCCGCCAGGTCGAAGCCGGCATCCTGTCGGAGGGGACCGAGCTCTCGCCGCGTCCGGACTGGGTACCGGCCTGGGACTCGCTCTCGGCGTCGGAGCGCCGGCTGTATGCCCGCTACATGGAGGCCTTCGCCGGGTTCTTGTCCCACACGGACCATCACGTCGGGCGGCTGCTGGGATATCTCGACGAGATCGGCGATCTGGACAACACCATCGTCTTCGTGCTCTCGGACAACGGGGCCAGCTCGGAGGGTGGCCCGACCGGGTCAGTGAACGACCTGCGGCTTTGGAACATGGCTCCCCGCGACGTGGACGAAGCCCTGGAGCGGATCGACGAGATCGGCGGGCCGTACTGCCACAACAACTATCCGTGGGGATGGACCGTGGCCGGCAACACGCCGTTCCGACGGTGGAAGCGCGAGGTGCATGAGGGTGGAGTCGCCGATCCGCTGATCGTCCACTGGCCGGCGGGCATCGGCGACAGGGGTGGTCTCCGCCGGCAGTACGTCCACGCAATCGATCTGGTGCCGACCGTGCTGGAGGCGTTGCAACTCGATACCGCCGACGCTCTCGGCCATGCCGACCAGCGCCCGCTCGATGGGATTGGGTTCTCGGACAGCTTCGGAGATGCCCGGGCGCCGGGACGCCACGAGACCCAGTACTACGAGATGTTCGGCTGCCGGGCCCTGTACCACCGCGGATGGAAGGCGGTCACGTACCACCCCATACAGGACACCAGGGTGGGCTTCGAGGACGACCACTGGGAGCTCTACCACGTCGACGAGGATCCGTCCGAGTGTCACGACCTGGCCGAGCAGCACCCGGCGAAGGTGCGCGAGCTGATCGAGCGCTGGTGGACCGAGGCCGGCCGCAACCAGGTGCTACCCCTCGACAACCGGCCCTTCTCCGAGCTGGTGTTCGAACGACCGGCCGCCGTCCAGGCGCGGTCTCACTACGTGTGCCGCCCGGGCGCGGCCGCCGTCCCCGAGACGGTTGCAGTGAACGTGCACAACCGATCCCATGCCGTCACCGCCGAGGTGGAGATCCCGTCGTGGGAGGCGGATGGCGTGCTCGTCGCCCAGGGATCGGGTCTGGGTGGATGGTCCTTCTACGTGGCCGATCGACGCCTGGCCTACGTCCACAACTTCGTCAGCCTGGAGGAGCATCGCGTGCGGTCCGACGTCGAGCTGTCCCCCGGCCGCCATCACCTTGGCTTCCAGTTCGAGCGGACGGGGGACCACGAGGGAACCGCCCGTCTGCTGGTGGACGGCGCGGTCGTCGGCGCAGGCCGAATCCCGCGCTTCACCCCGACCCGATTCTCACTGACGGGAGCCGGCCTCACGTGCGGCTACAGCGACGGGCTACCCGTCACGCGGGACTACCAGGCGCCGTTCTGGTTCACCGGCCGGATCATCCGGGCGGTCGTCGACGTCGACGGGCCCGAGTTCATCGATCCGGAGGGGGAGGCCCGCGCCGCCATCGCCAGCCAGTGAGCGCCGCCCCAATCAGGTTGGGTTCCCCGAAGGTTGGATAGAATACGCAAAAGCGACCAAATGGGAACCCGAATGGCGGGTCTGGGGAGGTAGATGGGGCGGGCATGGGGAAGGAAAACCTGTGAATGCCCGAACGCTTGTGGTCGAAGACGAGCAGGTGGTCAGGGACCTGCTCGTCGCCGTCCTGCGGGCTGAGGGCTACGAGGTCGCGGCGGCGTCCGAAGGCAACGAGGCCCTCAGGGAGGCCAAGTCGTTCGCGCCCGACCTCGCCGTCGTTGACGTGCGGCTGGGGAAGGGGCCCGACGGGTTCACCGTGGCCCGACGGCTGCGGGAGCAGTCCGACGTGGCCCTCCTGTTCCTCACCGGCGCCGACGAGCCCGACGAGCTGCGGGCCGGGTTCGAGGCGGGTGCCGACCTCTACGTCACCAAGCCCTTTTCGGTCGACGCCCTGCTCGTCCAGGTCGAGGCGGTCCTGGCCAGGAACGGCAAGTCACGAGGCGGCAAGTGGGAGGTCGGTGACCTGGTCGTTGACGAGGGCTCCCGGGTCGTGACCCGAGGTGGCCACCACCTCGACCTCACCCACGTCGAGTTCGAGCTGCTGTGCCGGCTCGTCCGGCGCCCGGGACGGGTGCTCACCACCACCCAGCTGTTGTCCGAGCTGTGGGGCTACAAGGGCTACAGCCGCAACGTGGTGGAGCGCCACGTGAGCGCCCTTCGGCGCAAGCTCGAAGAGCACGGACCGCGCCTGATCCACACCGTCCGCAGCAGCGGCTACGTGCTGCGGGGATGAAGGTCCCTACGCGGCCGGAGTGCTGCTGACGACGTCCTCGTCGTCGTCGCAGCCCCAGCACGGCTCGGGCGGGACCACACGACCCATGCCCTCCCGGGCGAGCGCGGGGTTGGCCGGGGCGGGGCCGTGGAGGTGGACGGCCCAGGGGTGCGAGCGGGTCCGGTGGCCCCGCCGCTGTGAGACCTCGATCGCCGACCACACCGCCCAGCCAACGGGAACGAGGGCCCAGAAGCTCACCAGCCGGTAGAGCAGCGTCGCCGCCACCGCCCGGTCGAGCGGCATGCCATAGGCCACGAGCAGGGCGGCCAGGCTGCCTTCGACCACGCCGAGGCCCCCAGAGGTGATGGGGAAGCTGGCCGCGATCTGGGTGAGCGCGTAGGCCACCAGGACCCCGCGCCAGGGCACACCGCCGCCGAGCGCCAGGATGCAGGCAGCCAGGGCGACGGCGTCCCAGACCCAGTTGGCCAGGGCCAGGCCGAAGGCCCCGAGCCATCCCAGCGGCGTCGGCCGCACGGTCCGGATCCGAGCCCACACGCGCCCTAGGGCGTCCTCGGCCGACTTCACCCTGGGGTGCCGGGCTTCGGCCTCCCAGAGGTGGCGGACCCTTGCCCGCAGCGCCGGCCAGCGGGCGAGCAGCACGGCCCCGATGCCGACGGCCACGGGGATGGCAGCGAGCACGGCTGCCAACGGCCGCAGATCGGCGACGGGGCCCCTCGAGCCGGCCACGAACGAACCCACCGCCACGATGACGAACAGGGCGAAGGCGGCCAGGGCGCCGGCCACCAGGATGACCCACCCCGAGAGCACCCGGTCGGCGCCCCGACGCCGGAGCTGGCCGAAGGCCCAGGTTGCCGACCACGCCGCCCCGCCGGGCAGCGTCGTACCCAAGGCGTTGCCGGCGAGGGTGATCTCGATCATTGAGCGAAGCCCCATGCGCACGCCTCCGGCCCGCAGCAGCCAGCGCTGGAGGCGGGCGAACACGACCATCGAGGCAGCCTCGGCTCCCACTGCCAGCACCAACCAACGCCAGTCGAGGCGGGAAAGGAAGTGGGATGCCGATGTCAGATCGTGGCGCTTGTCGACGAGGGCGGCGAGCGCCAGAGCCAAGACGGCGACGCCCACGAGGTTCCGGAGCAGGTGCATGCCGCGGTGCCTGGGATGCGTGGCAGCGGCGACAGCCATGTCGTTTCCAACGGAAGACTGCCCGCTCATCTTCCCTCCACCCCCCCTAGGGCCACCGGAGACCGTTACGGATGCGACGGGGCTGGAGGTGCTCCCTCGAGCATGAAGGCGAGGTCGTCCTCGTAGCACCAATACCAGTCCTCTCCTGGCTCGTAGGACCGGATGATGGGGTGGGTGATGGTCTTGTAGTGGGCGGTGGCGTGGCGACCGGGGGAGTTGTCGCAACAGCCGACGTGGCCGCAACGCTGGCAGACGCGTAGGTGGACCCAGTTCCGATCGCCGGCGGCGAGGCAATCCTCACAGCCCCACGACGACGGCTCGACTGGCTGAATCTGGTCGAGATGAGCGCATGTCTGTGGCATCCGAGCGGCTCCTGGTGCGCGGTCGTCATCGAGCGTAGTCGTGCACCCGTTTGCCACCGGCTGCGCCCTGGTCCAGGCTGGCAGTCGTGGACTGGCAGGCGTGGGCACGCAGGTTCGAAGCCGTCGACGACCTCGATTCGTGGGCGGCCCTCTTCGCCGAGGAACGGGCCTTCCGGGATCCGGTGACGCCTTGGACGTCCGACATCCACGGCGTCGCCGAGCTGACCCGGAGCATCTTTCCCGACTGGACCCAGCGCGTCGACAGCATCCGCGGCGAGGCGCGGTGGGCCGTGTTCGAGTGGACTGGTCGCGGCACCTACCGGGGGCCCGGAGCGGAGGACACCCCCGGCGTGGCCGTCGTGATGGAAGGCGCCACGATCGTCGAGGTCGACGGCTCGGGCAAGGTCACGAGCTGGCGCGACTACCTCGACACCAACGAGTCCATCCAGCAGATCCAGGCCGGGCTCGACGCGTCGTCGCCGGCGTCGTCCTGAGCCACCGGCGAGCGTGGTCATCCGCGCGCTGCGCCAGCCCCCACCAATTTCGGCTCCACCTCGTCACCCGGTTCGAGCTCGGGCTCCATCGAGATGCGCGGCAGCCGCCGGTCGAGCCAGGACGGGAACCACCAGTTGGCCCGACCGATCAGCAGCATGATCGCCGGTATGGCCACGCTGCGGATGACCACGGCGTCGACGAGGATGGCGGCAGCGAGGCCCAGTCCGAACTCCTTGATGACCCGTTCGCCCCCGAGAATGAACGATCCGAAGACCAGCACCATGATGGCGGCCGCGGCGGTGATCGTCCGTCCGGTGGCGGCGAGCCCTCGGCGCACGGCGGCGCCATTGTCGCCTGTGCGCAGCCACTCCTCGTGGATCCGGGTGACCAGGAACACCTCGTAGTCGGTCGACAAGCCGAACAGGATCGAGAACAGCATCACGGGTAGGAACGCCTCGACCGGGCCGCTGCGGCTGATCCCGACCACCGAGCCCAGCCAGCCCCACTCGAAGACGGCCGTGATGATGCCGAAGGCGGCGCCCGCCGACAACAGGTTCATGATCGCCGCCGTGACCGGGATCACCAGGCTGCGGAACACCACGACGAGCAGCAGGAAGGACAGCCCGACGATCACGCCGACGAAGATGGGGAGCTTGGATCCCAGGACATGGCTGAAGTCGGAGAAGATGGCCGTGTTGCCTCCGACGTACACCACGAGGTGGGACCCAGCCACGGCGGGCGGGATCACCTGGCTGCGGAGGTGTTGGATGAGGTCGGTCGTGGCCGCGTCCTGAGGCGCCGAGCGGGGGTAGGCGTTGACCAGCGCCACCTGGCCACCGCCCGGCGCGGGCACGAGTCGCGGCGCGCTCACCCGCGCCACACCCGGCTGGTCGCCCACGGCGGTGACGACCCTCTGGAGGGCGGCCGCCTGGCTCGGGTCGTGCACGACGCTGGTCAGCTGGAGGGGGCCGTTGAAGCCGGGCCCGAACCCGGTGGCCAGCAGGTCGTAGGCCTGACGGGTCGTCGTCGTCGTCGGGTCGTTGCCCTGGTCGGACGCGCCGAGTCGGAGCGAGAAGAAGGGCAGGGCGAGGACGACGATCACCGCGACCGCGGCCACCGCGGGCACCAGCGGCGCCCGCTCCAGGCGGGCGGACCAGCGGGCCCACCTGCTTCGGTCGCCGTCATCCACCCGTCCGGCGGTGGCCAAGGCGGCGCGCTGGCGGCGCGACAGGACACGAGGACCCATGAAGCCCAGCAGGGCCGGCAACAGCGTGAGGGATGCGGCCATCGTGAAGAGCACGCCGATGCTGGCCGCCACGGCCAACCCGTTGAGGAAGCTGATCCCGAGGGCGAACATGCCCAGCAGGGCGATGCAGACGATGACGCCGGCGAAGAGAACGGCGCGTCCCGACGTGCGGAGAGCAGTCGTGAGCGACGACTGGACGTCACGCCCGGCGAGGAGCCCCTGCCGGTGGCGGGTCACGATGAACAACGCGTAATCCACGCCGACACCGAGCCCGATGAGAAGGACGAGCTGGGACGAGAACTCGGGCATCTTGAGCACGTGGCTGAGCAACCCGATCAGCGAGATGGCCGTGCCCAGGGATACCAGGGTCGAGATCAATGGAAGGGCCATGGCGAGCAGCGAGCCGAAGACGAGGAACAGGACGACGGCGGCGGCGATGATGCCGATGCCGCTGCCGCCCAGGCCCGGGCGGTTCGCCTTCTCCGCCACCTGGCCGGACACGGCGACCTGGACGTTGCTGGCGTCGGCCGACTTGGCCACGTTGACCAGCGTGGTCGCCTCGTCGGTCGGGACGCTCTGGCCCAGCTCGTCGAAGGTGACCGTGGCGAAGGCGATCGTGCGGTTCGAGCTCACCTGGCTCGCCCCCGCGGGGCCGTAGGGGGAGACGACCGTCGTCACGTGTGGAAGCGCCGACACCCGGGCCAGCATGGCGTTCACCTGTGACTGGACGGCGGGGTCCTCGATCGTCACCCCGCCCCTGGTGCCCACCACGATCTGCTCGGTGTCGCCCGACTGTCGGGGCGACGCCGCCTTGAGCAGGTCGATTGCCTTCGTCGAGTCCGTGTGAGGAAGCGTGAAGGAGTTCGAGTACGCGCTACCGGCGGCGCTGGAGAGTCCGAAGAGGGCGACGAGGCCCAGCAGCCAGGCGGCAAGGACGATCCGCCGGTGGCGGAAGCACCAGGTGGCGATGGTGTGCACGCGTCAGTCTCCTGTTGCGACGGGGTCTAGGGGCTCAGGCGGCCGCCGCCGGCTCCGGCATGATCTCCACCGCTGACGGCGACGGGGCGGGGCTTCGGAAAGCGACGAACGCGACCAGCGCGGCCACCAGAGCCACGGCCGACCCCACCAGGAAGGCTGTCTCCAGCCCGCTGGTGAACGAGGTGAGCGAGGCGTTGGTGACTGCCCGGGTGACCGTCGGGCTGCCTGCTGCCGTGGGCACGATGCCCTGGGCCACGGCGTGGGAGGCCGAGGCCAGCTGGTGGGCCGTGGCGGTCGGCACGCCATCCGACACCAGCTTCCCGGTGAACACCGAGGCGACTCTGCTGGCCATGATCGTGCCCAGGATCGAGGTGCCCAGGACCGCCCCGATCTGGAGAGCGGTGGTCTGGACGCCGGACGCGATGCCCGCGCGGTCCCTCGGCGCGCTGCCGACGATGGCCTGGGACGCCCCCGTCTGGACCATCCCGACGGCAAGGCCCATGAGCACGAACCAGGGCCAGATGCCCAGGTAGGAGGAGCTCGGGCCGAGCTGGGACAGCCCGGCCAAGCCGCCTGCGATCAGCAAAAAGCCGGCGGTGAGGGGAAGGCGCGGGCCGATCCTGCCGACGATCGTGCCGCCGAGCGGCGCGCTCACGCCGATCACGGCCGTCAGGGCCAGCATCCTCACGCCGGCCCCGACGGGCGAGTAGCCGTGGACCCGCTGGAGGTAGAGGGTGATGTAGAAGAGCACTCCGAACAGACAGAAGGCCACGGCCACGACGAGACCGACGCCCGCGGAGAAGCGCGCCGAGCTGAACAGGTTCAGCGGGATCAGTGGCGATACCGCCACGCGTTGGCGGACGACGAAGCCGGCCAGCAGCACGGCCGCCGCAACCAGGAACGACAGCACCGCGGTGCTCCCCCATCCGTGCGTCTCGGCCTGGATGAGACCCCATATCAGGCTGAAGAGCCCTCCCGAGAGCAACAGCACGCCGGGGAGGTCGAAGCCCCGACCCGAGCTCAGGTCCTTGGAGTCTCTGATCACCCACGAACCGACGGTCACCGAGAGGGCGGCGACGGGCAGGTTCACGAAGAAGATCGCCTGCCACGAGACGTGCTCGACCAGCAGGCCGCCGATGATCGGCCCCGAGGCGATGGCCACTGAGGATGCACCGGCCCAGAAGCCGACCGCCTGGGCGAGGCGCTCAGCGGGGAACGTCGCCCGCAGGATGGCCAGGGTCTGCGGCAACAGCATGGCCCCGAAGAGCCCCTGGACGACGCGAAAGGCGACCAGCTGGCTGAGCGAGGCGGACAGGCCGCAGGCCAGGGAGGCGAGGGCGAACCCAGCCGTTCCGATCAGGAATATTCGCTTGCGCCCGAACCGGTCGCCCAGCTTGCCCCCGGTGATCAGTCCCGTCGCCACGGCGAGGAGGTAGGCGTTGGTCACCCACTGGAGCCCGCCCAGGCTGGCGCCGAAGTGACGGCCGATCGTCGGGTTGGCGACGGCGACGATCGTGTTGTCGAGGCCGACCATCATCAAGCCGAACGAGACCGCCACGAGGGTGAGCCACGGATGGCCGTAGCCCCGACGCGCCGGCCGCGGAGCCGCCTCTCCACCATCGAGCACGGCCAGAGGAGCGGGCCCATTGGTCGTTCGGTCCGTCACGTGCGCACCCCTCGCTGCCCCTGTCATACAATCGGAGACGTGGTTCCGTTTGGCAACATACGGAGCGTTGGTTCCGGTCGTCAAGGGATTTGGGCGTGACACATGTAACAGCGGGTCGGATGCGCTCCGACGCCCGCCGCAACCGGGAGCGAGTGCTCGAAGCCGCTGAGGACCTCTTCGGCGAGATCGGGCTGAAGGCGCAGATGGACGACGTCGCCGAGCGGGCCGGTGTCGGTGTGGGCACCGTCTACCGCCACTTCCCGACCAAACGGGCGTTGCTCGAGGCCGTCATCACCCTGCGGGCCGAGTCGATGCTGCGCGACGTACAGGCCGCCGCCAGCGACCCGGATCCGGGCAGGGCGCTTCGCCGGTACGCGTCGGCCATGGCCGATCAGCAAGCCCGCAATCGGGCGCTGGCCGAAGAGATGGCGTCCGAGTTCGACCCGCCGGCGGTGCTGGGGCGCATCAAGGAGTCGCTCCGCCAGACGGTGACCGAGCTCGTCACCCGCGCCCAAGCGGCAGGGGCGATCAGGTCCGACATCGGTCCTTCGGACATGGCCATGCTGTTCTCCGGCATCGCGCACGCAGTGGAGCTCGCTGGCGACCTCGGGCCGACCCTCCGCAAGCGCTACCTCACGATCGTCCTCGACGGGCTGCGCCCCGCCCAGGCCTCGCCCCTCCCGGGTCGGCCCCTCGACTTCGCCGAGCTCCATCGCCTCGTGCACAAGCACCGGCCCTGCGAGCGCGACTGATCCCGGCCGGACCGTCAAGCGGGACGGGCCCGAGCCGTAGGCTGCGGTCATGGCCAAGCCGACCCGCGCCGCCAGGGCCACGGCCGTCACCACCGTCCAGGCGTTGCGCAGGGCCGTTTCCCGGAAGGCCGCCGACCTCATCCGCAGCGACCCGGAGACAGCGGCCACCGCCCTCGAGGTGGGCCTGGTCGACCGGCAGTGGCTGGACGACCCCGAGGCCCACCCCATCAGCTCGGGGACGCCGACAGGGGTCCTGGAGCGCTTTCTCGAGCGTTCAGTGGAGCAGCGACCGTCGCGGCTGGCGGAGCTGGGCCTGAGCGCCGTGCAGCTGCTCTCGTCGACCGAGGGCCAAGTCGACGGCGAGTCCCGGCCGGTGACCGTGGTGTTCACCGACCTCGAGGGATTCACGGCCTTCACCGCCGAGCACGGCGACGCCGCCGCATCGGCGCTCGTGCAGGATCACCGTCGCGCCGTGGGGCCGATCGTGCGGAGCTGGCACGGCCGGGTGGTCAAGCAGCTCGGCGACGGTTTCCTGTTGTCGTTCGACGAGCCCAAGCCGGGTGTCCTCGCTGCGCTCGAGTTGCTGGGGACCGACACGGCCCCGTTGCGCCTCAGGGCCGGCGTGCACGTCGGCGAGGCGGTGGTGAGCCGCACCGATCTGGTCGGTCATGCCGTCAACGTGGCCGCTCGCGTCACCGAGGCCGCCAGAGGCGGCCAGGCGCTGGCGACCACCGATGTGCGCGACGCCGTCGGCGGAGCGCCGGGCGTTCGGTTCGGTCGGGCCCGCACCCACCGGCTGAAGGGCGTGTCCGAGCGCATCGGGCTCTGCAGCGTCTCGCTCGCCGGCGGCTGACGCCGATCGGGCGACGAGCCGGCCTGCCGGGTCGCGCTGGACCGCACCTCGTCGGGCATGGGAACATACGTTCGTGACGTGGGAGCTCAATCCCCAGCAGCGACGATCCGTCGAGCACGACGACCGCCCGCTCCTGGTGCTGGCGGGGGCCGGGACGGGCAAGACGGCGACGCTGGCTGCTCGCCTGGCCCACCTTCTGGAGCGGGGAGCCCAGCCCGAGCGGGTGTGCCTGGTCACCTTCTCCCGTCGGGCGGCGGCGGAGATGCGCACCCGGGCGGGGCACATGGTCGATCCGGCGCTCGCCGCCCGGGTCGTGGGCGGCACGTTCCACTCCGTCGCGCAACGGCTGCTCCGTCATCATGGGCGGCTGATCGGGCTCGACCCGAGCTTCAGCGTGCTCGACGCCGCCGACAGCACCGAGCTGATCGGCCTCGTCAGGAGCGAGTCCGACGTGTGCGGTCGTGACGGCGCCCGCTTTCCCCGCAAGGAGACGCTCGCCGCCATCCTCAGCCGCGTAGCCAACGCCCAGGTCCGCCTGTCGGAGGTCGTGGCCCGGTCCTTTCCGTGGTGCAGCCGGGACATCGACGCCATGCGGGCCGTCTTCGCCGCCTACACCAGCCGCAAGCGGGCGCAGCAGCTGTGCGATTTCGACGACCTGCTGCTGCTGGTCCGGGCTCTTGGCGGCTCCGAGGTGGGTCGAGGCATGTTGTCGGGGCTGTTCGACCACGTGCTCGTGGACGAGTACCAGGACGTGAACCCCCTCCAGGCGGACCTGGTGGACCTGCTCCGGCCCGGTGGCTGCGGGGTGACGGCGGTGGGCGACGACGCCCAGGCCATCTACGGATTCCGGGCCGCCTCGACCGTCGCCATCCTCGACTTTCCGCGCCGGTACGCCGATGCCGCGGTCGTGAGGCTCGAGCACAACTACCGCTCCACCACGCCGATCCTGGCCGTGGCCAACCAGGTGATGGCCGACGAGCCTGGCGGGACGGTCAAGGCCCTGTGGTCAGAACGGCCCGGGCGGCGGCGACCGCTGCTGCGGAGCTGCGCCGACGAGGCGACGCAGGCCGAGGCGGTGTGCGCCTCCGTGCTGGCTCATCGCGAGGACGGAGTGGCGCTGCGGTCGCAGGCGGTGCTGTTCCGAGCCGGTCACCACTCCACGACGCTCGAGGTGGCGCTCGGGCGGCGACGGATCCCGTACGTCAAGTACGGGGGGCTGCGGTTCGTGGAGGCTGCCCACGTCAAGGACCTGCTGGCGTTGCTCCGCCTGCTCGACAACCCGTGGGACGAGATGGCCTGGTTCCGCGTCCTGCGGCTGCTCGAAGGAGTTGGTCCGGCTACCGCGGGACGGGTGCTCGGCCAGCTCGGAGTGCGTCGTCCCGACGCGACATCCGATGTCGGGCCGGTGACCGACCCAGGGGCCGCGTCGCCGCTCACCCGGCTCCTGGCTGCCGCGCCGGCTGTCCCTGGGCCGGCACGCGAGGACCTCGCCGGGCTGCGGGCAGCACTCGCCGAGTGCAGCGGCGCGGCCCCGGCGGTGGACACGGCGCCTCCGGTCGGGGCTCAGGTCGACCGGCTCCGACAGTGGCTCGGTCCCGTGGTCCTGCGCCGTTACGACGCTCCCGCCGCCCGCTGCAGCGACCTCGAACGGCTGGCCGAGCAGGGAGCCGCGGCGTCGAGCCGCACCGGGTTCGTCTCCGACCTGACCCTCGATCCGCCTGTCGTGACCGGTGATCTGGCCGGCCCCCCGTCGCTGGACGACGACTGGCTCGTGCTCTCCACCGTCCATTCGGCCAAGGGTGGCGAGTGGGACGTGGTGCACGTGATCCACGCCGCCGACGGCATGTTCCCGTCCGACCTCGCCACCGGCGACGAGGCGGCGCTGGCCGAGGAGCGGCGGCTCTTCTACGTCGCTGTGACGCGAGCGCGGAACGCGCTGGAGGTCAGCATGCCGCTCCGGTACCACCGCCATCGCCATGGGCTCGACGACCGCCACGGCTACGCGCCGGTGAGCCGCTTCCTCAGCCCCGCCGTGCAGTCGCTCATGGATGCCGAGTCAGCCGTGCCGTCCTCGGACGTCGTGCCCGCCGGCGCTGTCGTCTCTGGCCCCGCCGGGGGCGTGGCGGCGGTCGACCGCCTGCTCGCCGAGCTGTGGTCCTGAGGACGGAAATCTGGGCCTTGTCGATCGCGCCCGGGGCCGCTAGGTTGCAAACGTACGTTCGGAGCGACGAGGAGGACACCATGGCGGAGGTCAAGCCAATCCCTGAGGGGTACCCGCAGGTCATCCCCTACCTCGCTGTCGATGGCGCAGCGGCAGCGATCGACTTCTATGGCAGGGTGCTGGGCACGACCGAGCGGATGCGCATGCCGGCGCCGGACGGCAAGGTCGGGCACGCCGAGCTCCAGCTCGGTGACTCCATCATCATGCTCGCCGACGAGTTCCCCGAGATGGGCAACCGCGGCCCCAAGAGCGTCGGTGGCAGCCCGGTCACCATCAGCGTCTACGTCGAGGACGTCGATACCGTCTTCGACAAGGCGATCAAGGGGGGCGCCACGAGCCTACGGGCCGTGGAGAACCAGTTCTACGGCGACCGGAGCGGCCAGTTCGAGGACCCCTTCGGGCACAGGTGGAGTGTGGCGACCCACGTCGAGGACGTGCCGCCCGAGGAGATGGGCAAGCGCGCCGCCGAGGCCATGAGCGGCGGGTAACCGCGCTAGCGCACGAGGCGGAAGAAGGCGCGCAGCTCGTCGACGAATGTCTCCGGCTGCTCGAAGGCGGCGAAGTGGCCGCCCTTGTCGAGCTCGTTCCAGTGTCGGACGTCCGAGAAGCGCTGTTCGACCCAGCGGCGGGAGGACCGGATGATCTCCTTCGGGAAGATCGAGCACCCCGTGGGCACGGCGACGGGCTCCCGGTCGAAGTGACGGAAGCTCTCCCAATAAAGTCGGCCCGACGAGGCGCCGGTGCCCGGGATCCAATAGAGCATCACGTTGTCGAGGAGCTCATCCCGACTGAGCACGTTCAGCGGATCGCCCTCACAGTCCGTCCACGACCAGAACTTCTCGACGATCCAGGCGCACTCTCCCGCTGGTGAGTCGACCAGGCCGTAGCCCAGCGTCTGCGGCCTGGTCGACTGCTGCTTCGAGTAGCCGCTGTCCCACTGGTCGTAGTGCGTCAAGGCGGCGAGGGCAGCCTGCTCGCCCTCGCTCAGCTCGCCCATGGTGGCGGGGTCGGGCAGTGCCACCGGCATGTTGAGGTGGATGCCCGCGAGGTGCTCGACATCCTGGTGGCCCATGCTCGTGGTGACGGCCGCTCCCCAGTCGCCGCCCTGGGCGCCATAGCGCCGGTACCCGAGTCGTGCCATCAGGTCCGCCCACGCCCGGGCGATGCGGTCCACGCCCCAACCGGGGCGGGCGGGCTTGTCGCTGAACCCGTATCCAGGAAGCGACGGGCACACGACATGGAAGGCGTCGGCCGGGTCGCCACCGTGCGCCGCCGGGTCGGCCAGCGGACCGATCACCTTGTGGAACTCGACGATCGAGCCCGGCCAGCCGTGGGTGATGACCAGCGGCAGGGCGTCCTGCTGCGGCGAGCGAACGTGGACGAAGTGGATGCCGAGCCCGTCGATGGTGGTCCGGAACTGCGCGAAGGCGTTCAGGCGGGCTTCCGACTGTCGCCAGTCGTACCCGTCGGCCCAGTAGCGGCACAGGTCCTTCAGGTAGGCGAGGGGCATCCCCTGGGACCAGTCGTCGACCGTCTCCGCTTCAGGCCACCGTGTCCGCCGCAGCCGCTCGTCCAGGTCAGCGAGGACGGCGTCGGGCACATTGATGCGGAACGGCGTGATCTCTCTGATCATGCCGGACGCAGCACGGCCTGCGACTGGGTCACCCGGGCCACGCGTCGATCCTCGGCGTCGGTCACATCTGTCTCGATGACTATCACCGTCCGGCCTGCGTGCAGTGGGTGGGACTCGGCCTCGATGTGGCCGCCGCGCACGGCCCGGAGAAAGTTGGTCGTGGATTGGATGGTCGTCGTCCCGTTGGCGCCTTCGGGCAGGTTGAGGAACGCGCATACCCCGCCTGTGCTGTCGGCGAGCGCCATGATGACGCCGCCGTGGAGGACGCCACCGCTCGTGCACAGCGACTCCGCCCAGCTCAGCCGAGCCCGTACCGCGCTCGGGGTGTTCACGAGAGTCTCGATCCCCAGTGTCTTGGCCAGGGGCATGACCTGCTCGAGGGAGTCTCCTGGGAGCTCACCGGCGCTCGCCACGGCGCTGACCACCTTCCCGGTCGCGTACGGAGTGCCCGTGTTCTAGCGGGCGCGCCGAAGTCGGTTCAAGCTAGCCCGAAGCCCTGGCGGAGCCGGGCGAGGGCGTCGCCGTCGCCGTCGATCGTCACCTTGCGCCCCTGCCGGCTGCCGGGCTCGAGGAACCCCATCACGACACCCAGGACAGCGTCGGGCGGACCGCGCAGGATGGCGTCGGGCTCCGGCGCGGTGCCCGTGCGGGCCCGGACGTGTCCGCCGCTCGCCTCGATCACGAGCGGTTCGTCGCCCGTATCCACCTGGACGACGACGTCGGGCGTCTCGGCCCCTGCGCGGTTCAACAGTGCCTCGATGGGCTCCACCAGCCAGCGGCTCCGGAACTCGTCGTCTCCGGCCGGCTCGAGCATAAGCGGCGCTCCCCACCGCAGGAGCTGGTGGACAACGGGGCGCAGCTGCTCCCCCCGGTCGGTGAGGCGGTACAGGGTGGTGGCGACCGGCGGCTCCGGCTCCTCACGCTGCACGATGCCCTCGGCCTCCAGCTCGCGCAGCCGGTCGGCGAGCAGGTTGGTGGCGATGCCAGGAAGCCCGTCTCGCAGATCCGTGTACCGGCAGGCCCGGATGAGCAGCTCGCGGACGATCAGTAGCGTCCAGCGGTCACCGACCACGTCCAGGGCTCGGGCCAACGCGCAGAACTCTCCGTACGACCTCATGGCGCCCACGCTACCACGGTGGTTGACTTTAAGCAGCAGATACTTTACTTTCTTGTCCCATGACACGTCGTGGACCCGTGCTCCTGGCACTGCTGCTCGCCGCCTTCATCATCAACCTGGACACCACCATCGTGAACGTGGCCCTTCCGAGCCTCGTGCGCCAGCTGGGAGCCTCGACGACCGACCTCCAGTGGGTGGTCGACGCCTACAACCTGGTCTTCGCGGCGTTCGTGCTGGCTGCGGGGAGCCTGAGCGACCGGCTCGGTCGCAAGGGCATGCTCCTCAGCGGCCTGGGGCTGTTCGGCGCCGCCAGCCTGGCCGGCTCCTTCGCCACCTCGGCCGGCCAGCTCGTCGCCGCCCGGGCGGTGATGGGCGTGGGCGCCGCCCTCATCTTCCCGGCGACGCTGTCGCTCATCTCCAACGTCTTCACCGAACGCCGGGAGCGGGCCAAGGCCATCGGGCTCTGGGGCGCGACGGTCGGCGTTGGCATCGCCACGGGCCCGATCGTCGGGGGCTGGCTCCTCGAGCAGTTCTGGTGGGGGAGCGTGTTCCTCTTCATGGTCCCGATCGCAGCAGTGATCGCAGCGTTGGTCGCCGCCTTCGTGCCGCCCTCCCGTGACCCGAGCACGCCGCCGCTCGACCTTCGGGGGTTGCTGCTCTCGGCGGCCGGCATGGGAACGCTCGTGTACTCGGTCATCGAGGCTCCCAACTGGGGCTGGGGCTCCGCCCGCACCGCCGCTGGCTTCGCGGTCGGCGTGCTGCTGCTCGGCGGGTTCGCGGCCATCGAGCGCCGGATACCCCACCCGATGCTCGACGTGCGGTTGTTTCGCAATCTTCGCTTCACGGCCGCCAGCGGGTCCGTGGCGATCTGCTTCTTCGCCTTGATGGGCTTCATCTTCCTCATCACCCAGTACTTCCAGTTCGTGAAGGGCTTCACTCCCTTCACGACGGGCGTCCGCCTGCTACCTGTGGCCCTCTCCGTGGGGGCGTCCTCGGTCCTGGGCACGAGGCTCGCTGTCAGGGTGGGCAACAAGGCCATCGTCACCACGGGGATGGTGCTGTTCGGTGGCGCCCTGCTGTGGATCTCGACGGCGACGGAGGGCACCAGCTACGGGATCATCGCCGCCCAGATGCTCGTCCTGGGGACGGGGATGGGACTGACCAGCGCCCCTGCGACCGAGGCGATCATGGGTGCCGTGTCCACGGAGAAGGCCGGGGTTGGCTCGGCCGTCAACGATGCAACCCGCCTGCTGGGGGCGACGCTCGGCGTGGCCGTCATCGGCAGCGTCGCCGCCTCGCTCTACAGCTCGCGGCTGACGTCCACCTTGCCGCGCGGCCTTCCCGGTCAAGCCGTCTCGGCCGCCCAGGGCTCCGTCGGCGGCGCCGTGGAGGCGGCCCACCGCGTGGGCCAGGCAGGGCTGGCAGGGCTGGCCCACCAGCTCAACGAGGCGGGGGTGCTGGCGTTCATGCACAGCCTCGTGGGCGGTTGCCTGGTCGCCGCCGGGGTCGCCCTGGTGGGCGCCGTCGTGGCGGCCATGTGGCTGCCAGCCCGGCCTCGGGTCGAGACGGAGGACGAGGTGCCGGCGGTCGTCGGGCGCGACCTCGACGAGGTGACCGCTGGCTGATCGGATCAGCGGCCGCCGGCTTCGTAGCGTTGAGCCCGGCGGGCGAGCCGGTCCAGGAGGTCCCGGTCCTGGGCGGCAGCCCGACTGAGCGCCTCCTGCACCTCCCACTGGTCGCGGAGGACGCGAAAGCCGCCTGGTGGCTGTCGGGAGTCGTCGGGAGCGCCCACTTCCTCCGGTGCATCGTCTGGATATCTGAATAGCCGCATCGTTCACCCCTTCCGGACGTGCACACTCTGGCGGGCGAGCCTGGGGATCTGCTGGGAGACAGCCACGAGAAGCCTTTGAATCGCGTTGGCGGCGCTTCGGCCCGAAGCTGTGAGTAGACGCCCACGGTGGGCTCAGCTGATGCCCAGGTGGGTGCTCGATCGTGTCGCCATGTCCACAGCTCAGGATGTGCAGCATCCGTCCGAGGCGCGAGACGCGACCACCACGGTCGAGATCGCCGTTCCGGTCAACAACGAGGAGCGCCATCTCGAGCGCAGCGTGCGACGGCTGCGCCACTACCTCGACACCCGCTTTCCGCTCTCGACGGTCGTAACCATCGCCGACAACGCCAGCACGGACGCCACCTGGTCGATCGCCGAGCGCCTCGCCGGCGAGCTCGAGGGCGTGCGGGCCGTGCGCCTCGATCGCAAGGGCCGGGGCCGGGCGCTTCGGGCAGTGTGGACCGCCAGTCGGGCGCGCGTGGTGGCCTACATGGACGTCGATCTCTCCACCGATCTGGACGCGCTGCTCCCGCTGGTCGCCCCGCTCATCTCCGGACATTCGGACCTCGCCATCGGCACGCGCCTGGCGCCGGGGGCGCGGGTGATCAGAGGGCCGAAACGCGAGGTGATCTCCCGCTGCTACAACCTGATCGTCAGGACGGCGTTGCGAAGTCATTTCACCGACGCGCAGTGCGGTTTCAAGGCGGTCCGGACGGACGCGGCCAGAGCGCTGCTGCCGTTGGTCGAGGACGACGAGTGGTTCTTCGACACCGAGCTCCTCGTCCTCGCCGAGCGCAACGGCCTCCGCATCCACGAGGTCGCCGTCGACTGGATCGACGGCACTGACTCGGGCGTCGACATCGCCCAGACGGCTGCCGCCGACCTGAGGGGCATCGGGCGCCTCGTTCGCGGATCCGCCTCGGGGCGAGGGGGAGCCGGGGCCCCGGCGGCCGGTCTTGGGCGCCCGTACCCGGGCGACGAGCTGGCGAGCTTCGCCCGCATCGGCGTCCTCAGCACGGCCGCATGGTTGCTGCTGTGGCTGGCGCTCCGGCCCGCGCTCGGTGCCTTTGCCGCCAACACCGTCGCCCTCCTCATCTGCTGGCTGCCGAACACCGCCGCCAACTGGCGGCTCACGTTCGCCGGGCGCCGGCCCTTCGGTCGTCAGGACCAGGTCGTGGGCGCGCTGGCCGTCCTGGCGGCGAGCCTCGTGGCGACCACCTTCGGCCTGGCCGTGGCGGTCGGCGCAGGCGCCACGTCAGCTGCCGCCGAGGGCGTCGCCCTTCTGCTCGCCAACGGAGTCGTCGCCTTCATCCGCTTCGTGCTCTTGCGGGCCTGGGCCTTCCGCGGCCGGGCCCGCCCGGAGGGCCGGCCCGGCTATGACGCCTCCCGTGCCAGGAGCGCCGAGTCATGAGCATGCCGAGCGTCATCGTCAGCCAGCCCGGCCGCGAGCCGCACACGGACCCGTCATCCGCGGCGCCGCCCGAGCGGCAGGCCTGGTGGATACGCTCCGGGCGGCCGGCCTGGGCGCTCCCGGCTCTCGGTGCGATCCTTGTCGTCGCCGCGGGGCTGTACACGTGGGACCTGTCGAGCAACGGCATGGGCAACACCTTCTATGCCGCCGCAGTCAAGTCCGGCACGGAAAGCTGGAAGGCGTTCCTCTTCGGGTCGATCGACCCGGGATCGTTCATCACCGTGGACAAGCCGCCGGCTTCGCTGTGGGTCATGGAGCTGTCGGGCCGCATCTTCGGGTTCAGCTCGTGGAGCATGCTCCTTCCCGAGGCGCTGGCCGGCATCGGCTCGGTGTACCTGGTCCACCGGACGGTGCGGAAGTGGGCGGGGGAGCTGGCAGCCGTCCTGGCCGCCCTGGCGCTCGCCGTGACGCCGGTGGCGACTGTCATGTTCCGGCTCAACGACCCTGATGCGTTCCTCACCTTCCTGCTCGTGGCGTCGGCGGCCGCCCTGTGGGCTGCCCTCGAGTCGGGCAGGACCAGGTGGCTCGTGCTGTGCGGGTCGCTGATCGGCTTGGCCTTCATCACCAAGATGCTCGAGGCCTTCATCGTCCTGCCCGCCTTCGGGCTCGTGTACCTGATCTGCGCCGATAACCCGCTCAAGCGCCGGGTCGTCCAGCTCCTCTGGGCGGGTCTCGCCTTGGTCGTGTCGTCAGGCTGGTGGGTGGCCCTGGTCCAGCTGTGGCCGGCGGGGTCGCGGCCCTACGTGGGGGGGAGCACCGACAACTCCGAGCTGAACCTCATCTTCGGGTACAACGGCTTCTCCCGGGTCTTCGGCTCCAGCGGTGCGGGGCCCGGTGGAGGAGGCGGCGGCGCGGGGTTCGGTGGCTCTCCGGGCGTGCTGCGAATGTTCAACGACATCGTGGGCGGCCAGATCTCCTGGCTCATCCCCTTCGCCGTCGTCGGTCTCCTCGCCGGACTCTGGCTGACCCGGCGGGCCGGCCGCACTGATCTGGCCCGAGCCGGGTGGATCCTGTTCGGGGGCTGGATGGTGGTGGAGATGGCCGTGTTCAGCCAGGCCAAGGGCATCTGGCATCCCTATTACACCGTCGCATTGGCGCCTCCCGTCGCGGCCGCCGCAGGTGCCGGTGCGCTCGCCATGTGGCGGGCCGGGCGTCAGACGCGCTGGCTCGCGTGGATCCTGCCCGGGGCCGTGATCGCCACTGCGGCGTGGGCTGCTGTCCTGCTGGGGCGAACGGCCGATTACGACACGTGGCTGGGGCCGCTGATCCTCGTCGGCGGCATCGGCTCGGCCATCGTGCTCGGGCTTGTCGCCCTCGGCTACACCCGCGCCCGCCTGTTGGCGGCCGGTGCCGGACTCGTGGCCGCCGCCAGCCTGCTGGCCGGCCCGGCCGCCTACTCCCTCACCACGGTCGGTGGGCCGACCACGGGACCGCTCGCCTCGGCGGGCCCCGCCCGGGTCGCCGGTGCTCAGGGCGGCGGTCCCGGTGGTGGGGCCCCGCCTGGCATCGGCGGCTTCGGTGCCCCGCCCTCCGCCGGGGCGAGAGGTGGCCTGGCCGGCCGGGACACCGTCAGCGCCGGTCTGATCTCGTACCTCCGATCCCACCAGGGCTCGTCCAAGTACCTCGTCGCCGTCAGCGGCTCGCAGCAGTCGGCGCCGATCATCTTGGCGTCGGGCCAACCGGTCGTGACCATGGGTGGGTTCAACGGCTCCGATCCAGCTCCCACGCTGGCCCAACTGCAGGCGCTGGTGTCGTCAGGCCAGGTCCACTATGTCCTGCTCGGCGGCGGGGCCCCGGGGGGCGGCGGCTTCGCCCCTGGACTCGGCGGCGGCCTCCCAGGCGGCTTCCCCCGCGGCTTCGGCGGCTCCGCTGCGGGCCCGAGAGGCGCCGGCGGCCCACCAGGGACCGCCAACCAAGCGGGCAACGCCGACCGTTCCGCCATCGAGCAGTGGGTGACGGCCAACGGCACCGTGGTCCCCGCCTCGGCTTACGGCGGTAGCGGCAGCGGCAGCGGGACGCTGTACCACCTCGGCTGACCGACGCGGCTCGTCACCGAGGTTTCGTCCCTGCGTGGGGCTCCGGCCATCTCCTGGTCGAGCTGCCGCCACCTTGTCCTCGTATCGTCGCCATCAGCCACAGGCCGAGCGAGCCGAGCGAGAGGAACGCCTCTGTGCGAGTGCTGGTGACCAACGACGACGGCATCGATGCTCGCGGCCTGGATGAGCTCGCCACCGCCCTCGACGGCCAGGGCCACGATGTGGTCGTGGCGGCCCCCGCCCATGACTGCAGCGGCAACGGCGCCGCCATCGGTCCGATCCATCTGACCGGACAGGTGGCGTTCAAGGAGGTGAGGGTGGGCGACCTCGGCCACGTGCCTGCCTACGCCATCGACGGCCCGCCGGCGTTGGCCGTGCTCGCCGCGTGCCAGGGCGGATTCGGGATACCGCCGGCGCTCGTCGTCTCGGGCATCAACGCCGGGGCCAACACCGGGGGGGCCATTCTGCACTCGGGGACCGTCGGAGCCGCGCTCACCGCCGCCAACCTCGGCTTCCCCGCCGTCGCCGTGAGCCTCGCCCACGGCGCCGAGTCGGCCTGGTCCACGGCGGCCGCGGTGTCAGGGTCGATCGTCGAGTGGCTGGGAGACGTCGGCGGCTTGAACCAGCCGATCGTGCTCAACGTGAACGTCCCCAACCTGGCCCTGCGCTGGCTGCGCGGCGTGCGGATCGCCACCGTCGCCAGCGGAGGGATCGCCCAGGCGGGCTTCGTCCCTGCCGCCGGGGGACACCTTCAGCTCGAGATGACATCGCCGGGTCTGCCGCCTCCGCCCGGCACCGACAGCGGCCTCGTGGCGGCGGGCTACGTGGCTGTCACCGAGCTCCAAGGCATCCGAGGCCATCACGACACCAAGCTCGGCCCTCTGCCCGCTCAGATCGAGGACGCCATCCAGCGAACCTTCCACTGCGTCTCGTCATAGGGGACATCGCCGTGTCAGGCGGAGCGCCTGCTGGTGGTGGAGATGTCAGTGAGGAGGCGACGCACCGACTCCGAGATGTCGTCGACGGCGCCCTCGAAGGCGTCCTTGTTGGCTTGGGAGGGCTGACGGTAGCCGGAGACCTTGCGAACGAACTGGAGCGCAGCCGCCCTGACCTCCTCGTCGCTCGCCTCCGTCGGGCCTCTCAGCGTCACGATGCTTCGGCACATGCCGCAGAGCCTCGCACAGAACGTGACTCTTGACGACGTCACTGGCCATCGATACCGTCACATCGGCGGAAAGCGGACCGGCGATCTCAGCAATGCCAAGGGGGCGGCCATCATCGACGAGCTGAAGCTGTGCCGCGCCCTGTCCGACGAGCGCGATGTGGTCTCGCTCGTCCTGGGCGACAGCTATCACCCAGGGGGAACCGACCTGACGCGGCGACTGGCTCGCGCCCTGGAACTGCGCCCGGGGATGCGCGTTGCCGTCCTCGCCAGTGGTCCTGGCGCCACTGCCTTCCTGCTGGCCTGCGAGTTCGGCGTCGACGTCGACGGCGTCGATCCGGCCGACCAGCTGGTGGCGGGGGCCAACGCCGAGGCGGCGGAGCTCGAGCTCGACGACTGCGTCACCTTCTGGACGGGTGACGCGGAGCGTCTGCCGTTCGACGACGCGTCGGTCGACGTCCTCATCTCCGAGTGCGCGTTCTGCACCTTTGCCGACAAGTCGACGGCGGCGGCGGAGATGGCGCGGGTCCTGCGGCCGGGAGGGCGGGTTGGCATCAGCGAGGTGGCCCTCGACCCCGACCCGCTCGACGAGGAGCTCGGGAGCCTGGCGGGATGGGCCGCCTGTCTCGCCGATGCCCGACCCGTGTCGGCATACCGCTCCCTGCTGGGCGCCGCCGGTCTCGAGCTGACCTTCGTCGAGGCTCACGACGAGGCCCTGGCCTGCATGATCGAGCAGATCGACGCCGGGCTGGCAGCCGTCGGTGTGGCCGAGGGGCCGGCGCTCGCAGGACTCGACTTCGAGCTGGCTCGCGAGCGCACCGCCACGGCGGCGCGTGCCGTGCGGGATGGCGTCGCCAGCTACGCCCTCATGGTCGCCGAGAAGGGCTGACCCTTCGGCGGATCCTGGGCAAGACTCGAAGAATGGCCCTCGAGGACGTGGTCGACGAGCTCTACGGGGTCGACGCCGCCGAGTTCGTCGCCATCCGGGACAAACGCGCCCGGGAGGCCCGTGACGCCGGTGACCGGGCGCTCGCCGACCAGGTCAAGGGGTTGAAGCGACCCTCGGCCGCCGCCTGGGTGGTCAACGTCCTCGTCCGCCATCGCCCCGGGGAGATCGAGCGGCTGCTGAGCTTCGGGCAGTCGTTCCGGGACGCGCAGGCGAACCTGGCCGGCGACGAGTTGCGCCGGCTCGGTCGTCAACGGCACCAGGTGCTCGGCGCTCTCGGCCAGGAGGCGCGCCGTATCGCCCAGGAGCGAGGTCAGTCGGTGAGCCAGGCCGTCCAGCGAGACGTGGAGAGCACCCTCGACGCCGCCCTGACCGACCCCAGCGCCGCAGATGCAGTTCGCTCGGGCCGGCTGCTGCGCTCGATCAGCCACGCCGGCATGGGTCCCGTCGATCTGAGCGGCTCCCTGGCGGCGCCGGAGATCGCCGTCCGCTCGTCGACGGGGATCCCAGGGCTGGCTCCCGACGACAGCAAGCAGGGTCGGCCCCCGGAGGACGAGAAGATCGCCGCCGCCCGCGAGGCCCTGGAGGACGCCGACGCCGACGTCGAGCGGGCGGATCACGGCCTCTCCAGGGCCGAGCGGACCGCCGAGGAAGCCCAGGGGCGCAAGGCCGACGCCGAGCAGCGGGTCCGAGCGTTGGAGGAGGAGGTTGCCCGCGCTGACGATCGGCTGCGCACGGCGACCGCCGAGGCCGCGCAGGCCGAGACGGACCGCCGGGCTGCCCGAAAGGCGCTGGAAGGAGCCCGTCGTCAGGCCAACCGGGCCCGGGCACGACTCGGGCGCCTCGACCAGACCGGGCTCCACGTCGTCCGCGACACCGATACCTGACCGCCCCGCGTTCGCGGCAATGGGGGCCCGGTCAGAGGGGGACGTTTCCGTGCTTGCGTGCCGGCGGCTCCTGGACCTTGGTCGAGAGCAGGTCGAGGGCGCCACTGAGAACGGCCCTGGTGTCGGCGGGGTCGATGACGTCGTCGACGTAGCCGCGCTCGGCGGCCAGGTAGGGGTTGAGGTGGCGGTCCCGGTACTCGGCCACGAGCGTCGCCCGGTGGCGAGCGGGGTCCGGCTGTCGGGCCAGCTCCCGGCGGTAGAGGAAGTCGACCGCCCCCTCCGGGTCCATCACGGCCAGCTCCGCTGACGGCCAGGCGTAGGCGAGATCGCTGCCGAGCGACTTGGAGCCCATGACCACACCGGCGCCGCCGTAGGCCTTGCGGGTGATCACCTGGATACAGGGGACGCTCGCCTCGGAGTAGGCGTAGAGGAGCTTGGCTCCGTGGCGAATGAGGCCTCCGTGCTCCTGGTCGCTGCCCGGCATGAAGCCGGGTACGTCGACGAAGCTGACCACCGGAATGTTGAAGCTGTCGCAGGTGCGCACGAAGCGGGCACCCTTCTCGGCCGCGTCGATGTCGAGGATGCCCGCCAGCACCTGGGGCTGGTTGGCGACCACGCCGACGACCCGGCCGCCGATCCGCGCCAAGGCGCAGACGAGGTTGGTGGCCCAGTCCCGGTGGTATTCGAGCAGCTCGCCGTCATCGACGACGGCCGTCACGACCTGCTTCATGTCGTAGGGCTGGTCCGACCGAGACGGCATCAGCGCGGAGAGCTGTGGCGTCCGGCGCCGAGAGTCGTCGCCACTGTCGACGATGGGTGCCGCCTCCCGGCTGTTGGCGGGGAGGTAGCCGAGCAGGCTGCGGACGTCGTCGAGACAGGCCTTCTCGTCGGCGGCGACGAACGTGGCCACCCCCGACTTCGTGCCGTGGGTCGTGGCGCCGCCGAGCTCCTCGAGTGACAGGTCCTCGCCGGTCACCGTCTTCACCACGTCGGGACCGGTGATGAACATGTGGGCGGTCTCACGGACCATGAAGACGAAATCCGTCATGGCGGGCGAGTACACGGCGCCACCCGCGCACGGCCCCATGATGACGCTGATCTGAGGGATCGTCCCCGACGCCAGGACGTTGCGCCGAAAGATCTTGGCGTAGCCGTCGAGTGAGACCACGCCCTCCTGGATGCGGGCCCCGCCGCCGTCGTTGATGCCGATCAGCGGCACCCGGATCGAGGTGGCCAGGTCCATCAGGGCGTGGATCTTCTCGGCGGTGACCTCACCGAGGGTCCCGCCGAAGACGGTGAAGTCCTGGGAGAACACGCACACCTTGCGCCCGTCGATGGCGCCGAAGCCGGTCACGACCCCATCGGTGTAGGGCCGGTCGCCGTCCAGGCCCACACCATTGGTCCGGTGACGGGCCAGCATGCCCAGCTCATGGAAGGATCCCGCGTCGAGCAGGTACTCGACCCGCTCCCGAGCCGTCATCTTGCCCTTGGCCCGCTGGCGCTCGACCGCCTTCTCCGAGCCGGCGTGCCTGGCCTCCTGCCGGCGCCGGGCCAGCTCGTCGAGCAGCCCGGCCATGGCGCGCTCAGACATCGGCGCCGAGCACGTGCTCGGGGGACGCGCCGGCCCGGTACTCCTGGCCCGACAGGTCCGCGATGGCGTGCATCAGGCGGTCGGTGGCGCATTGAAGCTCGGCCTTGCGGCGCCGGGCCCGCTCCGGGGCCGGCAGGCGGTGGGGAGGGCCGAAGCGCACGGTTACGGGCCTGAACAGATGGGGGAGCGATTCGTCGGGGGCCTGGACGGCCTCGGTGCCGATCAGGCCGACGGGCACGATGGGCGCCCCGAAGGCCAGGGCCAGGCGCGCCGCTCCGGTGTTCCCAGGGAGCAGTGCCCCGTCCCGCGACCGCGTGCCTTCGGGATAGATGCCGATGACACCGTGTCCGGACAGGATCCGGCCGGCGCGGACCATGGCCTCGCGGGCGCCGGTGGCGCTGCCCCGGCGGAGGGGGATCTGGCCCGTCGCCCGGAACATCCACGCCGTGCGCCAGCTGTCCCAGTACTCGGCCTTGGCGATGAACGTGATCGGTCGGGGTGTCACCAGGGCCAGGAAGATGGAGTCCATGAACGACCGGTGGTTGGCGGCCAGCACCATCGGCCCGCGCTCGGGAACGTGGGCCAGCCCCTTCACGTCGACCCGGTAGCAGCGGCGGAGCGCCGCGCTGACCAGCGACTTGGTCAGCTGGTACACCACCCTCACGCCCCCACGGCGTGGAAGCCGCCGTCCACGTGGACGATCTCGCCCGTCGTGGCCGGGAACCAGTCGGACAGCAACGCCACGCAGGCCTTGCTGACCGGGCCTGCGTCCTCGGGCCGCCAGGGCAGCGGCGACCGCGACGACCAGGCGTCCGCCAGCTCGGCGAAGCCGGGCACGCCGCGTGCGGCCACCGTGCGCACAGGTCCTGCGGCCACCAGGTTGACCCGGATCCGGTAGCACCCGAGATCGCGGGCGAGGTACCTCGTGGTGGACTCGAGGGCCGCCTTGGCCACTCCCATCCAGTCGTACGACGGCCACGCCTGGCGGGCGTCGAAATCGAGCCCGACGATGGCCCCGCCCGCCTCTTTCATGAGGGGCAGGGTCGCCTCGGCCAGCGACTTCAGCGAGTAGGCGGAGACGTGCAGCGCCGTGCCGACCTGCTCCCAGTCGGCGGCCAGGAAGTCCCCGCTCAGACAGACGGGCGGGGCGTACCCGATGGCGTGCAGGACGGCATCGATGCGGCCCCACCGACGCTCCAGCCTCGCGGTCAGGTCGGCCAGGTGGTCGGGCCTGGTGACGTCGAGCTCCTCGACGTCGGCTGGCCGCGGGAGGCGCTGGGCGACCCGCTGCGTCAGGCTCAGGGCCCGGCCGAACGAGGTGAGCACCACGTCGGCCCCCTGTTCCTGTGCCAAGCGGGCGACCGAGGTGGCGATCGACGCCTCGCTGAGCACCCCGGTGACGAGGACCTTCTTGTCGGCAAGCAGCATTGCTGTCCCTCCTCGACCTAGAGGGGCGTGTTCGAGTGACGGCGGGACGGCAGGTGCTCGCGCTTGGCCGCCAGGTGCCCGAGCGCGCCGGCCAGCACCCGCCTGGTCTGCAGCGGATCGATGACGTCGTCGATGTAGCCCCGCTCGGCGGCCACGTACGGGGCGCAGTAGCGGGCCGTGTACTCGGCCTCCAGGGCCGCCTTCTCCTGCTCTCGGGCGTGCTCGTCGAGCGTCGCGAGCTGCCGTCCGAAGAGGATCTGCACGGCGCCCTTGGCCCCCATGACCGCGATCTCGGCGCTCGGCCAGGCGGCGCAGAAGTCGCTTCCCAGGCCGCGCGAGTCCATCACGATGTAGGCGCCGCCGTAGGCCTTGCGCACCACGAGACACAGCCGGGGTACCGTCGCCTCGCCGTAGGCGAATACGAGCTCGGCCCCATGGCGGATCATCCCCCGCCATTCGAGGTCCTTTCCGGGCTCGAACCCGGGAGTGTCGACGATGGTGAGCAGCGGGATGTTGAAGGTGTCGCACGCCTGGACGAAGCGCGCCGCCTTGCGCGACGCCTCGATGTCGATCGTGCCCGCTCGGTGATGGGGTTGGTTGGCGACGATGCCGATGGGCCGCCCGTCGAGGCGGCCGTAGCCGGTCACCATGTTGGGCGCGTAGCGGGCCCGCACCTCGAGGAAGCTGGAGGCGTCGATCACGTCGGTCACCACGGCGCGGATGTCGTAGACGGCTCGGGACCCGGCTGGCACCGCCGATGCCGCGGCGACGCAGTCCCGGGTCACCGGATCGTCAGTGGTGGCGCGCGGCGGCTCCGCCATGGTGTTGCCGGGGAGGTAGGCGAGAAGATCGGCGACGGCGGCCAGGGCGTCGTGTTCGTCCTCTGCCAGCAGCGACACGACGCCGCTCTTGGCGTCGTGCACGGCGGCGCCACCCAGGCCGACGGGATCGAGGACCTCGCCCGTGAAGCCCTCGACGGCGCGGGGCCCGGTGACATAGGCGAAGGCATCCACGGTCATGACCACGTGATCGGCCATGCCGGCGAGCAGCGCCGGTCCCGAGACGTAGGGGCCGATGACGGCGAGGATGATCGGCACCGTGCCCGACGCGCGCGCCAGGCGGCTGGCGACCCGCCCCCAGGCGTGCAGGGACGCGATCCCCTCGTCCATGTCCGCGCCCGAGCTGGAGACCACGCCGACGATGGGCACGCCCTCACCCATGGCCACCTGCACCAGGCGCTCGATGGCTTCGCCTTCGGCCGGGCCGAGGGCGCCGCGGTGTGGCCCACCCTCGAGCCTGAACAACGCGACCGGGCGTCCGTCGATGTCGTCCAGCCGGGCCTCGACCACCGAGCCCTGCCCGGCCTCCAGGGCCGAGCGCCGCGCCCGTCGGGCGTCGATCGACACCGGCCGGCCGGTGAGCTCCTCGGACCTCACGCCGCCGGCGAGAGGATCAGGGCGGCGTTGTGGCCACCGAAGCCGAACGAGGTCGACAGGACGGGCCGGGAGGCGACCGCCCAGGGCTGGCCAGCGACGACGTCGATGTCGAGGGCCGGGTCGGTGCGCTCGTGGTTGGCGGTGGGCGGCACCAGGCCGTTGGAGGCCGCGAGCAGGCTGGCCACCGCCTCGGCGGCGCCGGCCGCCCCGATCAGGTGGCCGGTCACTCCCTTGATGGAGGTCACGGGCAGCTCGTGCTCGCCGAACACCTTGACGATGGCCTCGGCCTCGGCCGCGTCGTTGAGCGGCGTCGACGTGCCGTGGGCGTTGACGTGACTGATGTCGTTCGGCTCCAGAGTCGCGTCCCGCAGCGCCATCTGGATGCACGACGCCGCGCCCCCACCGCCCGGGGAAGGAGCAGTGACGTGGTAGGCGTCGGCGTTGCGTCCGTACCCGGCCACCTCGCCCCAGATGCGGGCTCCCCTCGACGCGGCCTGGTCCCAGCGTTCGAGCACCGTGAACGCCCCACCCTCGCCGATCACGAAGCCGTCCCGGTCGATGTCGAAGGGCCGAGACGCCAGGGCGGGTGCGTCCTGGCGGCCGCTCAGGGCTCCCATGCGCGCGAAGGCAACGAGGGCGATGGGGCTGATCGGGGCCTCCGATCCACCGGCGAGCACGACGTCCGCGGAGCCGTCGCGGATCAACCGGGCGCCCTCGCCCACGGCGTGGGCGCCCGCGGCACAGGCGGTGGCGACGCACACGTTCGGCCCTGTCCAACCGAGCTGCATGCTGATCAGGGCCGCGGTGGCGTTCGGCATCATCATCGGCACCAGGAACGGGCTGACCCTGCTGGCGCCTCGGTGGACGAAGATCCGCTCCTGCTCCTCCTGGGTGCTCAGACCGCCGATGCCCGTGCCCGCCACGACTGCGCAGCGGGCGGGGTCGACCGTCATCGGGCCGGCGTCGTCCAAGGCATCGGCGGCCGCCGCGAACCCGAGCTGGGCCACGCGATCGACGCGACGGGCCTCCTTGGCGTCCAGGTAGCGGGCCGGATCGAAGCCGTGCACCTGGCAGGCGATACGGACCGGCAGGTCCGCATCGTCGAGGCCGACGATCGGCGCGGCAACCGACCGGCCGGCGAGCAGGCCGCTCCAGAAGGTCTCCAGATCCTGGCCGGCGGGCGTCTTCACCCCCATGCCGGTGATGGCGACCCGAGGTCGGCCTCGCGCGTCGACGGTCTGTGGCGTCACGCCCGCGCCGAGAGCTTGTCCGACACGAGCGCCACCGCCTGCCCGACGGTCAGGACGTTCTCGAGATCGTCCTCGGGCACGGATATGTCGAACCGCTCCTCGAGCGCCATCACCAGCTCGACCAGGTCGAGACTGTCCGCGTCGAGATCCTCCTTGAACCGCGCCTCGTCGACGACGGCGTCCGGCTCCACGCCGAGGACCTCGACGGCGAGCTCGGTTACCGCACCGAAGATCTCAGTTCTGTCCATAGGTCGTTGCTCCTTTCGTACGTGCGATTCAGGGCCGTCCCCATCGGACGACGACGCTGGCCCACGTCAGGCCGGCGCCGATGCCGCCCAGCAGGACGATGTCGCCGTCGGCAAGCCGGCCCGCCTCGACCGCCTCTGTGAGGGCGAGGGGGACCGATGCGGCCGACGTGTTGCCGTAGCGGTCCACGTTGACCGCCACACGCCCGCGATCGATTCCCAGCCGCGCTGTGCAGGCGTCGATGATGCGAACGTTCGCCTGGTGCGGCACGAACAGGGCCACGTCGTCGGGCGCCAGGCCAACCTTGGCCAGCGCCGCGGCGCCCGAGTCGGCCATGACCCGCACCGCCCGGCGGAACAGCTCCGAACCGTCCATGCGCAACCAGTGACCGCCTGCTGCGACGGTCTCGACGGTGGCTGGCGTCCGACTGCCGCCGGCGGGGACCTCGAGCAGCGAGTAGCCCGTGCCGTCCGAGCCGAGATCCCACGCCAGCACGCCAGGGCCCTCCTTGTCACCAGGCCCGGCGATCAGGCTCATGGCGCCGGCGCCGTCCCCGAAGAGCACGGCGGTGTTGCGGTCTGCCGGGTCGACGATGCGGGTGAAGGTGTCGGCCCCCACCACCAGCGCGGCGCGTCCCCCGCCCGCGGCCAGGATCGACGTCCCCACGACCAGGCCGTAGGTGAAGCCGGCGCAGGCGGCGCCCAGGTCGAAGGTCCCACAGGTCAGGCCCAACCCGTCGGCGACGAGCCCCGAGGCGCCCGGCAACGGTTGGTCGGGCGTCGCGGTGGCGACAACCAGTACCTCGATGTCATCTGGCGTGAGGCCGGCGTCCTTCATCGCCGCCGCTCCGGCGGCGATGGCCAGCGTCGAGGTCGACTCGCCCGGTCCGGCGACGCGTCGCTCCCGGATCCCCGACCGCTCGACGATCCAGCGGTCATCGGTGTCCAGGCGGGCCTCCAGATCGAGGTTGGTCAGGCGCTCGTTGGGAACGGCCATGCCGCAGCCACCGGCCACCACCTGGGTCACGATCACGCCACCCTGAGCCAGGCCAACGGCTGACCCTCCCGGACCCGCTCGCCCGTGTGGGCCAGCATGCCCATGAGCCGGCCGTCGAAGGGGCTGTGGACGGGCCGGGTCCGGTCGGGAAGGTCGAGCACGCCGATCTGCTGGCCGGCGACCAACCGACCGGCGTCGTCGCCGGCCCCCGCGGGGGCGACGGGCCGGAACCGACCGGCGGTAGGGGCGATGATCACCCGCTCGCCGACGTGCAGCTCTTCACCGCGGCACAAGTGCGCGTGCATTCAGACGACCTCTCCCAACGCGGGCAGATGAGCGGGCGTGCCGACGGTCACGACCAGTGCTGACGGCACGGTCCGCCGTGCCATCCCGGACACGCTCGAGCCGGGACCGAGCTCCACGAACTTCTTGACGCCCAGCTCGACGAGGGTGTGGATGGACTGACGCCACCGGACCGGGGAGACGAGGTGGCGCACCAGTCGCCGCCGCCAGCTGTCGCCGTCCGAGTAGATCTCCGCGTCGTCGTTCGAGACGACGGGTGCAGCAGAGGGTCGGAGCGGGACGGACTCCAGCGCTCGGGCGAAGGGATCGCAGGCGTCTTCCATGAGCGGCGTGTGGAACGCCGCCTCCACGTTGAGCGAGATCATCCGACGGACGCCGTTGTCGAGCGCGTGGCGCGTGGCGGCGTCCACGCCCGTCGGCGTGCCGCCGACCACGAGCTGACCGGGCGCGTTGTCGTTGGCCAACCAGCATGCGCCGTCAGCCGCCGAGCACGCCCGGGCGGCGTCGTCGGTCGAGGCACCGAGGAGGGCCGCCATCCGACCGGGATGGGCAAGGGCAGCCTCCTGGGTGGACCGCCCTCTGGCGTCCACCAGGCGGACACCGTCCTCGAGGGTCAGTATCCCGGCCGCGACCAGCGCCGTGACCTGGCCGAGCGAGTGGCCGGCAAACGCGGTCGGCTCGCCGAGGCGGTCCTTGGTCGCCTCCCAGGCCAGCAGCGAGGCCAGGAACACGCCGAGCTGGGCCGACCGCGTCCGGTTGAGGACGGCGGCCGGGTCTTCCAGCAGGAGCGGCGCCAGCCGCGTACCGAGGGCTTCCTCCGCCCGCTCGACGACCGACCAGGCTCGATCGTGTTGCCACTCACGACCCATGCCAGGTGTCTGCACTCCCTGTCCAGGGAAGAGGACCGCCAAACCCACGTGCTGTCTCCGGATCTCGTAGACGTGATCACTGCTCCCAGCGCTCCCCCCGGTACAGCGATCTCATCCTTACACACTTCGTCATACATTGGGAAACGCTCATGTAACCGTTGGGTGAACGGTGTGTTTCCAGCTCGGGAGCAGCACCTATGCTCTTGCGGACATGGACTACCGGGTCGATGAGCTCGCCGAGGCAGCCGGCATCAGCGTCCAGCTCGTCCGCTCCTACCAGTCGAAGGGACTGCTCAGGCCGCCACACCACGAGGGGCGGATCGCGCTCTACGACGGGAGGCACCTCGAGCGCCTCCGCGAGATCAACGAGCTGAAGCGGCGCGGCTACTCGCTCCGGGTGATCGGTCAGCTGCTGGAGTCGGGACCTCCCCGAGCCGATCCCACCGACGGAGACGTGGCCGAGATCGTCGACGAGGAGACGTTCGACCTGCGCGAGCTCGCCGACCGCAGCGGAGTGCCCACCCCGATGCTGCGCTCGCTCGAGGCCTCGGGCCTGATCCGGTCCCGTCGCCTCAACGCCGAGGGTCGGTACACCCACGCCGACGTCAGGGCCGTGTCGATCATCCTCACCCTGGTCGGCGGAGGGCTTCCCCTCGAGGAGCTCATGAAGGTCGCCCGCATCCAGCTCGAGGCGGCCGAGGACGTGGCCGAGGGATCCGTCAGCCTCTTCATGTCCCACGTACGCGCCCCGTTGCAGGAGATGGGGCTGTCGCAACGCGAGCACTCGGATCGCCTCGTCGCCGCACTGCGCCTCATGCTGCACAGCTCGGCTGCCCTGCTCGCCTACAACTTCCAGCGCATGGTGCTGAACGCCATCCAGGAGGAGATCAACGAGCTCGGCACGCGCAGCGAGCGATCAGCGCTTCAGCGCGAGATCCTCCGCCGCCTCGAGCTCGACGTCCTCGCTCAGTGAAGCGGGCGTGGGCCCGCTGCGTGCACGGCTGACCGGGCTGGTCAGCGGATGAGCCAGCTGTGCGGATCCGCCTGCATGTGCAGCTCCCCGCGGGCGTCCGACAGCCCGAGCGCGCCCGCCAGCTGCCGCAATGGCCCGAGCGCGTCGAGGACCCCGTGCAACCGCGCTCGCAGGTCGTCGCTGCTGTCGCCCTTCGGGCCCCGCAGCGCGGCGAGCGGACTGACCCGCTTGGGGAACGGCTTCGTACGCAGCCGGGCGCCGCGCTCGAGCCCCGCCAGCTCGCGGGCTGCGGCGAGGGCCGCCGGGAAGCCGCCGAGCGTGTCGACGAGGCCGACGGCCGCTGCGTCCTCGCCCGTCCACACCCGGCCACGAGCCACCTCCTGGACCCGCTCCTTGGGCAGGCTCCTTCCCTCGGCCACTCTCGTGACGAAGGTGTCGTAGATCACGTCGAGGGACTTGGAGAAGCGCTCCTGCCCGCTGTCGTCGAAGGCGCGGTTGAGTGACCACAAGAGCGCGTTCCTGCTGGTGTGGGCCTCGTCGACGCTGAAGCCGATGCGCTCCTTCGCTCTCGCCAGCACGGGCTTGCCGGCGATGACGCCGATGGAACCGGTGACCGTCCCGGGTTGGGCGATGATGCGATCGGCGGCGGTCGAGATGTAGTACCCACCCGATCCGGCGACGTTGCCCATCGTCACCACGAGTGGCTTGCCCGCCTGGCGGGCGAGCACCGTCTCGCGCCAGATGGTGTCGGACGCCACTGCTGAGCCCCCCGGGCTGTCGACCCGCATGACGATCGCCCGCACCTTGCGGTCGGCGGCGGCCTGGCGAATGGCCTCCGCGGTGCGCTCGGCCTGGATCTGGTCGACCCCGGTCAGCGGATTGGGCGTGGCGCGGCGCCTGACGATGGCTCCGGTCGCGGTGACGACCGCCACTGTCGGTCGTCGGCCTCGGCCACCCCGGCGGCGGCCCCGCTTGGCGTACCGGTCGAGGAACAGCAGGGACGCTCCCTCGCCGGCGCGCTCCTTGGCGCGTGACCTGGCCTCGTCTCGGTACCCGAGCCGGTCGACCAGTCCCGCGGCGCGGGCCTCGTCGGCCGTGAGCGGCCCGGTGTCGGCGAGCCGGCGCGCCGCTTCGAGCGAAAGGCCTCTAGCCTCCGCCACGCCGGCCACGATCTGTCCGAACTGGGAGTCGAGGATGCGCTGGAGCTGCTCGCGCTCGGGCTCGGTGAGCGACGTGTGGAGCAGCTGGCTGGCGGCGCTCTTGTACTCGTGGCGCCCCTCGAAGAGCGGATCGACGCCGATGCGGTCGAGGGCCCCCCTTACGAAGTTCATCTCCCGGGCCAGGCCGACGAAGCCGACGTCTCCCGACGGCTGGAGGACGATCTCGTCGCAGGCCGTGGCCAGGTAGTAGGGCCCGTTGCCGCCGCCGAGCTCGCCGAACGTGTCGCTGAAGGCCACCGCCGCCTTGCCGGCCCGGCGCAGGTTCAGGATTGCGTCGCGCAGCTCCTGGATCTGGGCCAACCCGCCGCGGTCGAACGTGGTGTACACCAACAACCCCGACACGCGGCGGTCGGTCGCCGCCCGCTCGATGAGCTCGACCGTCTCGCGCATCGACAGGGGCCGGCGGCCCCGGGCCTGAGTGAGCAGGTTCGAGCCGACCGCCTCCGGGGGGAGCTGGGCGATGTCCAGCTCCAGCACGGTGCCCGGCGGAAGGCCGGGACGCAGCGCCCGCGCCACCACGCCCAGGACGATCGCCCCGACGACCACGATGGCCGTGACCTCGATGAACCCGTTGACGTGGTGGGCGAGCCGGTTGGCTGCGATACCCAGGCCGAGCACCAGGCCGATCGCCACCGCCAGGACTGCGGCGCCCAGGAACAGCCGGCGGCCGCTGTAGAGCCATGATCGGATCAGGCTCACCGGTCGGGCCGCTTCGTCAGGGCGAACGCCGGGTGCCTGTGGGCGATCCCGCGGATCTCCTCGTCGCTCGAGTCGGGGCCCACTCCCTCGAAGAACTGGCCCACCTCGGCCTTCCATCGCCGAAGGTAGGCGCGCAGCACGGGGACCTTCTCGTCGTCGGAGAGCTCGCGCGCCTGCCAGTGCTCGCGCCGGCGACCCACCAGCAGGTCCAGTTGACCATCGGCGGCGCGGACGTTGCGTACCCACTGACCCTCACCGCGTGCCGACACGAGGTAGTCCTTGCCGTCGAGGGTGAGCAGGTTGACCGGGGTCCGCTGGGGTTGGCCGCTGCGCCGACCTCGCACCTCGAGGACCCGGCTTCCCATCACGCTGATCCCGGCGCTGGTGATGCCCCGGACGGCTCGGTTGAGGACGTTGCGGGTGAACCAACCCGGCTCGCGATAGTGCGGCTGGGCGTCGGACATGGCAGTGCTCCTCTCGTCAGGTGTCGGAGGCGTCTTGCTTCGACTCGAGCGCGGCCTGGTCGGCATCGGTGCGCATGAGGAGGCCGACCAGCCGGCCGTCGGAGGTGGTCACCGGTGAGCTCTCGAGGTTGTGCTCTGCCATGTACGCGGCCATCTCGGTGATGGCGACGTTGGGACGGAACGTGCTCGGCCCTGGACGCATGGCCTGCTCGATCGAGCGCGCCGGGTCACCGGCGAGCTGGTCACCTCGCAGCAGGCCCATGACGACCCGCTCGCTGTTCACGACCACGCAGGCGTTCCACCCCGCCTGCTGCACGCGCTGGCTGACCGACCCCAGTTCCTCGTCGAGGCGACACGTCGGGACGTCGGCTCGGGCGACGGTCCCCGCTCGCCGGCTACCAGCGATGGTGCCCTCGGTCGGCAGCCCCGCTGCGAGCCAGTCCTTCTTCCCGGCGGCGTAGTCGTTGACCTCGCCGTACCCGAGGCTTTCGAGCCGCCACGCGGCCCGCGGAGAAAGGTCTCAAGCCGAGTCCCAGCAGTACACGACGATCGGACTCCCCCGATCGAGCGCCGTGATGGCCTCGGTCTCCAACCGCCGCAGCGGAAGGTTGATGGCCCGAGGGAGGTGCTCCTCCTCGAACTCCTTCTGCGGCAGCACGTCGACCAGCTGCGCTCCTCCTTCGAGGAGGCGCCGAAGCTGCGCTCGGTCCACGGTGACTGGCATGGCTCCGCACCATCCTATGGAGTCGCCCGGTTCCGAGGGCCGCGAAACCCGCCCAGCCGGCTCCGGCTCCGTCTGATCGGAGCGGGAGCCGGCCGGTTGCCACCACCTGACAGGCAGGTGTCACACGGGCTCGAGGACCGCGGCCTCCTCCTCGTCCATCTGCTCGACGTCGACATCCTTCGGCTTCGACTCGAGGACGAAGGCTGCAGCTACGGCCCCGACAATGGCAAGTGCCGCCAAGACGTAGAAGGCGATCTCGAACCCGTAGGTCAGGGCGCTGCCGCTGAGGAGGCTGCTTCCGGGGTGGCTGTTGACGTAATGGGCTGTGTAGGTCGTCGCCACGGTGGCGGCCGCGGCCAGCCCGATCGCCCCGCCGATCTGCTGGCTGGTGTTGATCAGGCCCGAGGCGATCCCGGCGTCACGCTCCTTGACGCCGGTGAGCCCTCCGATCGAAGCCGGCACGAAGGTGAATGCCAGGCCGACGCCGCTCAGCAGGAAGGGCGGGAAGATGTCCCAGAAGTACTGTCCGTGCACCGGCAGCTGGGTGAAGAGCAGGAGCGCGGCACCAGAGATGAGGAGCCCTGCCGGGAGCACCCGGCGCACGCCGATCCGCGTCGTCAGCACCTGGGCGACGTTGGAGAAGGCGATGATGGAGAACGTCAGCGCGATGTAGGCCACGCCGGTCTTGATGGCCGAGTAGTGGAGAACCTGCTGCATGTAGAGGGTCAGCAGGAAGAACATCGAGAAGACGGATGCTCCGCTGAGCAGACCGGCGAGGTTGGAACCGGCCAGGGTCCGCAGACGGAACAGACGCATGGGCAGGAGCGGGGACTTCGAACGCAGCTCGATCACGATGAAGCCCGCGATGAGGCCGACCGCGGAAGCGAGCAGCCCGATCGTCTCGGCCGTTCCCCAGCCGATCTGCGTGGCGCGGGTCATGGCGTAGACGAGCAGCATCAGCCCACCGGTGATCGAGACGGCGCCTGCGACGTCGAAGCTGCGGTGCTGGAGCTGCGCTCGACTCTCCCGGAGCAGCCGGGGAACGAGAGCGATCAGCAGGACGGCCACTGGGACGTTGATGAAGAAGATCCACTGCCAGCTGAGGTAGGACGTGAGGACTCCGCCCAGGAGGACGCCGGCGGCCCCGCCGCTTCCGGCGGCGGCCCCGAAGACACCGAGGGCCACGTTCCGGTCCCGGCCTTCGGCGAAGGTCGTCATCAGCAGGGCCAGGGCGGCCGGAGACAGGAGCGCCGCGCCGAGCCCCTGCAAGCCGCGAAACGCGATCAAGGAGCCCTCCGACCAGGCCAGCCCGGATAGGAGCGAGGCCGCTCCGAAGAGGGCGATGGCCCCGATGAACACCCGACGCCGGCCGAGCAGGTCGGCCAACCGGCCTCCGAGGAGCAGGACGCCACCGAAGACGATGGAATAGGCGGTCACCACCCACTGCAGGTTCACCTGCGAGAAGTGGAGGTCGGTCTTGATCGACGGCAGGGCCACGTTCACGATGGCGATGTCGAGCACGACCATGAACTGGGCGGCGACGATAACGGCGAGGGCCAGCCAGCGACCCCTGTCAGATCGAGCGGCGGCGCGTGGTGCTTGGAGAGCGGTCGTCATCGGCGCGTACCCCTATCATTGAGAGAACCCACGATCGTTTGGGACAACGATGGGTTCGGGTAGACTATTTCCGTGGTGACACAAGACACATGCGCTGGAAAGCTGCCACTGGCGGGAAGGCCAAGGGAGCTGCTCGACAGCCCCGTGTTCCTGCTGGGGTATGTCGGCTCGTCCGTGAAGGCGTCCGCCAATGAGGCCTTCGAGCGAGTAGGGGCGAACCTGTACGACCTCGGCATCCTGGCCCTGCTCGACGAGGGGGCACGCGACACGCAGGCGTCCATCGCCGATGCTCTCGGCCTTGATCGAGGTCAGCTGGTGGGAGTGCTCGACGACCTGGAGGAGCAGGGGCTGATCGAGCGGCACCGCGATCCCAAGGATCGCCGTCGCCACATGGTGAGCCTGACTCCAGCGGGCAGGCGCCGGCTGGCGAAGCTGCGGACCGTCCTCCAGGAGCTGGAGGACGACGTGCTGCAGCCGCTCGGCACCAAGGGCCGCTCGACCTTGCACACGCTGCTTCTCGACGTCGGGCGGCACGAAGCGCCCGACGCCACGGTCCGGGCAGGCTAAGGGCCCGGGAGCGGCTGCGGGCGGTTGACCGGCCCTGCCGCAGGGGTACCCACTTTCGGATCAACCATTGTCGGGAGGCCTCCCTGGCTCTACGCTCGGGAGCGAGAGGGGAGCTCGCCCGATTTGCGAGTTGGCGGGATCGGGGGGGTCGCAGCGCCAGCAGGCAGGCGGAAGGGGGATCTGAGCTTCGCCCCCTTTTGCCGCGCCCGGTGCGGGCTCCGGCGTAACGGCCATCCTCTAACCTCCCGCTCCATGGCAACCCTGCAGGGCGAGAAGATCCTCTTCACCGGCCCCACGGGCCAGGTCGGCAAGCCCCTGGCCCTGGCGCTGGCGGCGGACAACGAGGTGTGGGGCCTCGCCCGCTTCAAGGACCCGGTGGCCCGGGCCGAGATCGAGTCGGGAGGCGTGACGTGCGTAGCCCACAACCTGGCCACCGACGACTTCAGCGCGCTACCCGACGATTTCACGTACGTGCTCAACTTCAGCGTCGTCAAGAGCGGGCGCTGGGACCGCGACCTGGCGGCCAACGCGGAAGCGGTGGGTCTGCTGATGCAGCACTGTCGCCGGGCCAAGGCCTTCCTGCACTGCTCGTCGACCGCCGTCTACCAGCCCGACGACCATCGTCGGCTCGCCGAGACCGATCCGCTGGGGGACAACCATCGGGTGCTCATGCCCACCTACAGCATCACCAAGATCGCCGCCGAGGCCATGGCCCGAGCCGGGGCTCGCCAGTGGGGACTGCCGACGACCATCGCCCGCCTCAACGTGCCGTACGGTGACAACGGCGGGTGGCCGCTGTTCCACCTCGAGATGATCCTGGCCGAACAGCCGATCGCCGTGCATACCAATGCCCCGAGCATCTTCAACCCCATCCACGAGTCGGACATCATCGCCATGGTGCCCCGTCTGCTCGAGGTCGCAGGCGTGCCGGCGACGATCGTGAACTGGGCTGGGAAGGACGCGGTGAGCATCGAAGAATGGTCGGCGTACCTCGGCCGCCTCGTCGGCAAGGAGCCCCGCTTCGAGCACACCGAGCAGGTGCTGGAGAGCGTCACGACCGACAACACCCGCCTGCACGAGCTGGTCGGCGAGACGACCGTGGACTGGCGCGACGGGATGCGGCGCATGGTGGCCGCCCGCCACCCCGAGCTCACGCTGGCCGGCGCCGAGTGACCAGGTCGCAGGGGCCGGAATAGGCTTGCGGCGTGCGCAGCACCTGGCTCTCGTCTCGGGCCATCCTCCTGCACCTCACGATGACCGTACTGGTGGCGGCGATGGCCGGTCTGACCTGGTGGCAGGCGAGCCGGGCGCTGTCAGGGAACACGCTGAGCTACGTCTACGCCTTCGAGTGGCCGCTCCTGGCCGGCGTCGTCGTCTACATGTGGTGGGACATGCTGCACGAACGCCCCGATCGTGGCAGCCGCCAGGCGCGGCGGGCTGCCGCTGCTAGCACCAACGGCGTCGCCGCCAGCACGAACGGCGCTGCCGCCGCCAGGACCAACGGCGTCGCCGCCAGCACCAACGGCGCTGTCGCAGCCGACGCGAGCCCGGTCGTCACCAGCTATCGCGACGACGAGGACGAGGAGCTCGCCGCCTACAACCGGTACCTGGCCGAGCTCAACGCCAGCGGCCGGCGCAAGACCTGGCGGCATCCCACATGAGCGGCGCGCTCCTCCGCTACCGCGTCATGGCCTACGTCGTCGGGGTGGGCCTGCTGGTCCTCGTGCTCGTCGGCGTTCCCCTGAAGTACGCGGCGGGATCGCCAGGCGTGGTCGCTGTGGTGGGGCCCATCCATGGCATCTTGTACATCGTCTACCTGGTCACCGCCTACGACCTGGCGCGCCGCGGCCGATGGACGCTGGGCCAGATGGCGGAGGTGGTGGGCGCCGGCTTCGTGCCCTTTCTTGCCTTCGTGGTCGAGCGTCAGGTCACCCGCCGCGTCGAGCGGGAGCTGCGCTAGCCGCCCGTGGTGCTCTGACCGGCCTGGGCGGCCCGCAGGACCGCCAGCGCCTCGTCGGCGTGCTTGTCCATGTTGAGCTCGCTGGCGATGCTGGCCAGTAGGCGCCGATCGGTGCCGATGACGAAGCTGGCACGGCGGTTGAACAGCGGCCCCGGCCGCTTGACGCCGAACGCCTTGGCGACCCGACGGTCCGGATCCGACAGCAGCGGGAAATCGAAGTCATGCTTGGCCGTGAACTGCTGCTGGCGCTCGACCGAGTCGGCGCTGATGCCGAGCCGGCGGGCGCCGAGCGCGCCGAACTCGGCTCCGAGGTCGCGGAAGTGGCAGCTCTCCGCCGTGCATCCCGGCGTCATGGCCTTGGGATAGAAGAACAGCACCACCGGGCCCTGACCCAGCTCCTCGTAGAGACGGACTGTTTGGCCTTTGTCGGCCACGAGCTCGAAGTCCGGTACCTCGTCACCGTTGCGCACGACACCTCACTATAGGGGCGGCCCCGTTCGCTGGCGGCTCGCCCGCCCTGGACGGGGCTCGACATCCTCCGGCGCCGTGGCCTAGACCGGCGCCATGTCCGCGTCGACCGCCCTGGCGATCCTCGCGGCCGGGCTAGCCGCCGGGACGATCAACACCATCGTGGGCTCCGGCTCGCTCATCACCTTTCCGACGCTGCTGGCGGTCGGGTACCCGGCGGTGACGGCCAACGTCAGCAACACCGTCGGGCTCGTGCCCGGCGTGGTGAGCGGGAGCGTCGGCTACCGCCGAGAGCTGACGGGTCAGCGCCGGCGGCTGGCGGTCCTGGGCGTGCCGGCGGTCGCCGGGGGGATCACCGGAGCGGTGCTGCTGCTCGTGCTTCCGAGCTCGGTGTTCCGCCACATCGTGCCGGTCCTCATCCTCGTCGCCTGCGGCCTGGTGCTCGCCCAGCCTGCCCTCAGTCGGCGCCTCGCGGCGCGGAGGGGGAGCGACGAGCACCACGGTGGGGTCGGACTGTATGTCACGGTCTTCGCGACGGGCGTGTACGGCGGCTACTTCGGCGCCGCCCAGGGCGTCATGCTGATCGCCCTCCTCGCTATCTTCCTGTCCGACGACCTCCAGCGGCTGAACGCGGCCAAGAACGTGCTGGCGATGCTGGTGAACGGCGTCGCAGCCGTGATCTTCATCGCCGTCGCCCACGTGGCCTGGGGAGCGGCGGGCCTGCTCGCCGCGGGCTCGGTCATCGGCGGACAGGTCGGCGCCACGGTAGGTCGACGCCTCTCCCCGGTGCTGCTGCGGACGGTGATCGTCGTCGTCGGCGTGGCGGTCTCGATCGACCTGCTCGTCTAGGGCGGCTCTCAGCCCGCGGGCACCTGCCAGCCGTAGGACTGGGCGATCTCCTTGCAGGTGGGGCACAACGGGTAGCGGCGGGGGTCCCGTCCCGGGACCCAGACCTTGCCGCACAGGGCCCGGACCGGGACCTGGTTGATGATGCCCTCGGCCACGGTGGTGCCGGTCGGCACGAAGTCGCCCTCGTTGGTATGCAAGCCGCCGAGGACGATGTGGGTCATCCGCTCGTGGTCGCCCTCATCGGCGAGGGGATCGGTGTTGACGGGGGCGACGTCGGGCGAGGTATCGACTTGGCTCACAATGCCCCAAGCGTAGCGACACACCGACAGAGCGGAGCCCCAAGGAAATTTCCTCCGGGCCGGCCCTCGAGGTCTCCCTCTCCGGCTGGCCCTTCGGTCGTCCCCTCGGGGCTCCAGCCGTGAACATACGCCCGGGACCTTCGGTCGTCAACGGAAAAAAATCACCGAGATCGCAAGTCTCGTGGCGCCGGTGCGCTGCCGGGGTAGATCTGCCCCGTGACCTCGTCTACGGCGCAGGAGCTCATTCCCGACCATCCCACCCTCGACAGCCTGCGAGCGGCCGCTGCGTGCTGCACCGCCTGCTCCTTGCACAAGGACGCCACCCAGACCGTGTTCGGGTCCGGGAGCGGTGACGCTCCGGTGATGCTCGTGGGCGAGCAGCCCGGAGACAAGGAGGACCTGGCCGGCGAGCCGTTCGTGGGTCCGGCGGGCAAGCTTCTCGGCCAGGCGCTCGGAGAGGCCGGCATCGACCGCCGCCGGGTGTACCTCACCAATGCGGTCAAGCACTTCAAGTTCACCCGTCGCGGAAAGCTGCGCCTCCACAAGAAGCCCAGCGCCCTCGAGGTGGCGGCGTGCCGCCCGTGGTTGGAGGCCGAGCTGGCGGTCGTCCGGCCGCAGATCGTGGTGCTGCTCGGGGCGACCGCCGCCCAGGCCCTGCTGGGCTCGAGCTTCCGTGTGACCAAGGAGCGCGGTCGGTTCGTGGACTGGCCCTACGAGCCGAAGGTCACCGCCACCGTGCACCCTTCGTCCATCCTCAGGGCGCCCGACGAGGGCTCCCGCCAGGCCGAGCTGGCCCGGTTCGTCCAGGACCTCGAGATGGTGGCTGCCGCCCTGGCCGACCGAGACGGCCGCTGACCAGGGCGAGCGACGGTGAGGTTTGGATTCTGGGGAGTGGGTAGAACGTCGACGGCTTCGCCTCGGTCCCAGCCCTCGATCCCCCATTGCCCCACACGTCCCAACTTTGAGCAGGCCTCGTGGTGCTCCAGGGAGAAAGCCTTGAACGCAATGCGAATGGTCTCTAACGTCGATTTGGCGTCACGATCGCGGTATCGGCGCGTTCACCTGGGCTTTTTCTCCCGATTTGCGTCGCTGCGGGGTGGTTGTCTAACTTAGCGCCCGCTGCACATATGCGCGCGCCGTCGAGATCGATGGCCCCGTGTGGCCACGTCCCAACAACAGAGTCCGACTAAACGCGCGCAGCCAACAATCCACCCAAAAGCTCTTCGTCACAACTCAAACACGAACGAACGCGGCCAGCGGCCAAGGAAGTGGCTCGCTGCGGCCAACGAAAGGAGGAGTGCCCCTCGGTCCAGCGAAACAGGGTTTTCCGTCCGCACCTCGTACGGACCTCACATCCAGGGCCGAACGCTGGGGATCCAGTTTGGCTCGCGAGCCGCATGCGTTCCGACGGTCTGCCCGCATTTTCACGCCACACCTGAAGCCCTCCAGGGTTTCCGTGACTTCAAGGAGGCGCATAAATGCGCAAGCACCGACTCACCGCATCATTCGCAAGCTCGGCGGTCGCCGCAGGGGCCGCGATTGGTACTGCCATTGCTACTGGCCAGCCGGCCACCGCCGCACCCGCCACTCCCGGCCCGAAGCCGGCGAGTCCGGAGATCGGCGATCTCGTCCTCGCAGCCATCCCGCATTTCCCCGTCCTGGCCGCGACCACTGGGTTCAGTCGCGACCTCTCCCTCAGCGCGCCTTGGCAGGTTGGCCCCGACGTGCGGGCCCTCCAGTCGGGCTATTCCGCCCACGGGGTCAATCCTGGCCCCATCGACGGGATCTTCGGTCCGCTGACCGAGGCCGCGACCCGGTCCTTCCAGGCCTCCAAGGGCCTGGCTGTGGACGGCGTCGCGGGCCCGGCAACCTGGGCCGCCGCCGTCGGGGGCCCCGTTAGCGCTCCGGCCGCCCACTGGGCGCCGGCTCCCGCTCCTGCTCCCGTCCAGCACACCTTCTCGGCGCCGGCCGCCCCGCAGCAACAGGCGGTCGCGTCGTCGTCCAACTCGAGCGCCGCAGGCGGTGTGTGGGCGTGCATACGGCAGCATGAGTCAGGTGGCAACTACTCCGCGAGCACAGGCAACGGCTACTACGGGGCCTACCAGTTCAGCCAGCAGACGTGGAGTGGTTTGGGCTACCCCGGTAGTCCTGCCTCGGCCTCGCCTGCGACCCAGGATGCGGCTGCTCAGAAGCTCCAGGCCCAGAGCGGTTGGGGCCAGTGGCCGGTCACGTCCAGGGCTTGCGGCCTTCGCTGAGCCGACCGGCTCAAATCCTCCGGCTCGACGCCGGACCGTGACCCACCGACCGGGGTTCCCACGGGGCCCCGGTCGGTGCGCGTCCGGGCCTGCGGACGGGCCCAGAGTGTGTGCTCAATGCTGGCGTCGACGCCGCTGATGCGGTCGAATTGGCCGTCGCGCCAAGGAAAGGTGGCTGGCCATGCTCGAAGGCGAAGCGTCGCAATCGGGAGGCCGGCCCAACCGTGGAAGGGTCGTCGTCGGGGTGGACGGGTCCTCCGGGTCCCGGCAGGCCCTGAGCTGGGCCCTGGCCGAGACGAAGCTGCGGGGCGCGGCCTTGGAGGTCGTCCACTCCTGGAACTACCCCGATCAGGGGACGAAGGCCTCAGCCGCCTCGGGCCCGGCAGTCCCGGTCGAAGCGCTCGAGGAGGACGCGCTCGAGGTGGTGGAGGAGAGCCTCGCCGGCCTCCCCGTCGGCGAGGGACTCGATCTCCGACGCCACGTGGCGCCGGCGCCGGCGGCCCTGGCGCTGGTGGAGGCGGCCGAGGGTGCCGACCTGCTCGTCGTCGGGGCGCGGGGCAGAGGAGGGTTCGCCGGACTGCTGCTCGGCTCGGTCGCCCAGCAGTGCGCCCAGCACACGCCGTGTCCGCTCGTGATCGTGCCTGCGCCCGGCGAGCGCTTCGAGTTCGACCCCGGCCGCGCCCGGGCCGAGCTCGCCTCGTTGTAGGCCTGACGCTCTGTTAGGTTTCAGCCGGACCGCTCGTCATGTTCCTCGACTACACGACCGAGCAGAAAGACCTGCGCCAGCAGCTGCGCCAGTACTTCGCGCGCCTGCTGCCCGACGACGTGCGCACCGAGCTCGGCGGCCCCGGCGAGGGCGGACCGCTCTACCGCCGCCTCGTGCGCCAGATGGGAGCTGACGGATGGCTGGGTATCGGCTGGCCCCGGGAGTACGGAGGTCAGGGCCGGCCGCCGACCGACCAGTTCATCTTCTTCGACGAGGCGCAGCGGGCGGGGGCGCCGATCCCCTTCGTCACCCTCAACACGGTCGGGCCGACACTGATGAGGTTCGGCAACGAGGAGCAGAGGGCGCGCTTCCTGCCCGGCATCCTCGCTGGTGAGATCCACTTCGCCATCGGCTACACCGAGCCCGAGGCGGGGACCGACCTGGCGTCGTTGCGGACCAGGGCCGTCCGCGACGGCGACGAGTACGTCGTCACCGGCAGCAAGGTCTTCACCAGCGGGGCCAACGACGCCGACTACATCTGGCTGGCCGTCCGCACTGACCCCGACGCGCCCAAGCACAAGGGGATCTCCCTCCTGCTCGTCCCGACCGCCGCGCCCGGCTTCAAGGTCTCGCCGATCGTCACCGTCGGCGGCGTCCGCACCAACGCCACGTACTACGACGACCTGCGGGTGCCGGCGGCCAATCTCGTGGGGCGGGAGAACGAGGGCTGGCGCATGATCACGACCCAGCTCAATCACGAGCGGGTCGGCCTGGCCGCCATGGGTGGCATGGCCCACCGCCTGTGGGACGAGGTGCTGTCGTGGGCGGCGTCCACCCCCGCCGACGGCGGGGGCACCGTGCTCGACCAGCCGTGGGTGCAGATGGACCTGGCCAGGACGCACGCCCGTCTCGAAGCCATGAAGCTGCTCAACTGGCGGATGACGGCCGACACGGCGGCCGGCACGCTCAACCCGGGGGACTCCTCGTCGGTCAAGGTCTACGGCACCGAGTGCCTGATCGACGTCTACCGGACGCTCCTCGGGATCCTGGGACCGCTCGGGTATCTGCCCGCCTCCGAGGCGGGCGCCGTGCTCCACGGTGACCTCGAGCGCGCGGCGCGGGCCGCCCAGGTCAACACCTTCGGCGGCGGGGTCAACGAGGTCCAGCGGGAGATCGTCGCCAGCGTGGGCCTGGGCATGGCCCGCGCACCGCGGTGAGCGACGCGTTCCTGGAGAAGGCGCGGTCCTTCGAGGGTCGCCCCGTCGGGCCTCCCGAGCCGGGCGCCGACCCCGTCAACCAGCCCATGATCCGCCACTGGTGCGAGGCCATCGGCGACGACAACCCGATCTACACCGACCCGGAGGCGGCGGGCCGGTCGGTCCACGGCGGCGTCGTGGCGCCTCCGGTCATGCTCCAGGCGTGGGTCATGCGCGGCATCAAGCCCCGCCCAACCAGCGGCGGGAACGCGCGCGACGAGCTCATGGCCATGATCGATGCCGCCGGCTTCAGCTCGGTGGTCGCCACCGACTGCGAGCAGGACTATTACCGGTACCTGCATCCGGGGGACCACCTGTCGATGACGTCGACGATCGAATCGATCTCGGAGGAGAAGAAGACGGCGCTCGGCGCCGGCCACTTCGTCACGACGCGCAGCGACTACCACGACCAGGGGGGCGAGCTCGTCGCCAGCATGCGCTTCCGGATCCTGAAGTTCCGACCAGCGGCGCGCAAACCGGCCAAGCCAGAGGCGAGCGACCGGCGCCAACGACCGCGGCGGCCGCGCCCGGCCGTGACCCCGGACAACGCCTTCTTCTTCGAGGGCGCCCGCCGGGGCCAGCTGCTGATACAGCGCTGCGCGTCCTGCGGCCTCCTGCGGCATCCCCCCCATGCGATGTGCTCGCAGTGCCGGTCGTTCGACTGGGACACGGTCGAAGCCAGCGGGCGGGCGACGCTGTACAGCTTCGTCGTCGTCCACTATCCCGAGGTCCCCGCCTTCGACTACCCCCTCGTCGTCGGCCTGGTGGAGCTGGAGGAGGGCACCCGGCTGGTGACCGACGTGATCGGCGTCGACCCGAGCGACGTGCACATCGGCATGCCGCTCGAGCTCGAGATGGTCGCCTTCGACGACGAGCTCACCCTGCCCCAGTTCCACCCGGTGGCGAGCTGATGGACTTCACGCTCTCGGAGGACCAGCAGGCGATCGCCGACCTGGCGGCCAGGATCTTCGAGGACCAGGCCACGCCGGAGCGGGTGAAGGAAGTCGAGGGGGGAACCGACCGCTTCGACCGTGCCCTGTGGACCAAGCTCGCCGAAGCCAACCTCCTTGGTATCGCCCTACCCGAGGACGTCGGCGGCAGCGGGTACGGGATCGTCGAGCTGTGCCTGCTCCTCGAGCAGCAGGGCAAGCGCGTGGCGCCGGTACCGCTGCTCCCCACCCTGGCCATGGGGGCGCTGCCCATCGCCGAGCTCGGCACGCCCGAGCAGCGGGCGCGCTGGCTGCCCGGCGTCATCGAGGGCCACACCATCCTCACCGCGGCGCTGGCCGAGGTCGGGTCCGGCACGCTGGGCCCGGGCGTCACGGCCGAGCCCGACGGCGTCGGCTGGCGCCTCGACGGCACGGCGATGAGCGTCCCCGCCGCCCATCTCGCCGCCCGGGTGCTGGTGCCGGCCCGCATGCCGGGCGGGGATCTCGGTGTCCTCCTGGTCGACCCCACCGGGCCTGGCATAACGCGCCAGCTGGCCCGGACAACCGACCGGGCGATCGCCGCCCACCTCTCGTTCGCCGGCGCGTCGGTCGGGCCCGAGGACGTGCTCGGGAGCCCCGACGGCGCCAGCCCCGTCGGCCGGGTCCTCGACCGGGCCGTGGTGGCCCTGTGCGCTGTGCAGGTGGGGGTCGCCGAGGAGGCCCTCAGGATGGCGGCCGAGTACACGTCAGGCCGTCATCAGTTCGGTCGGCCGCTGGCCACCTTCCAGGGGGCGGCCCTCAAGGCGGCCGACGCCTACATCGACACCGAGGCCATGCGGGCGACGATGTGGCAGGCGGCGTGGAGACTGTCGCAAGGCATGGACGCGACCGACGCGGTGGCGGTGGCCAAGTGGTGGGCCGCCGACGCCGGACACCGGGTCGTGCACACCACCCAGCACCTGCACGGTGGCCTCGGAGCAGACGTGGACTATCCGATCCACCGCTACTTCCTGTGGGGCAAGCAGATCGAGGTGACCCTGGGCGGCGCCAGCCAGCAGCTGGCCCGGCTGGGCCGCGAGATCGCCGCGGCCGCCAGATGACGACCACGACCACCCTCGCCTACGACGACGTGAGCGTCGGCGACCAGCTGCCCGAGCTGTCGATCCCACTCACCCGCACGCTCATCGTGGCCACCGCCATCGCGTCGCGCGACTACCAGGACGTCCACCACGATCCCGGCCTGGCCCATGAGCGCGGGTCCAAGGACATCTTCATGAACATCCTCAGCACCAATGGCTTCGTGGGCCGTTTCATCACCGACTGGGCCGGTCCCGACGCCGTGCTCGAGCGGGTGAAGATCCGCCTCGGTGCTCCCAACTATCCCGGCGACACGATGGTGATGACCGGCACGGTCACCGCGAAGCAAGAGGTCGACGGCAAGGGCGTCGTCGAGGTTGCGGTCAAGGGGGCCAACAGCCTCGGCGACCACGTGTCGGGCACCGTCCGTCTGGCCCTGCCGCGAGCGACGCCGTGACGAGCGCCAACGAGCTGGCCGACAAGGCGGCGATCGTCGGGATCGGCGCCACGGAGTTCTCCAAGGACTCCGGGCGCAGCGAGATGCGCCTGGCCGTCGAGGCCACCGCGGCCGCGCTCGACGACGCCGGGATCGACCCGGCGCAGGTCGACGGGATGGTCACGTTCACCATGGACGGCAACCCCGAGATCGAGATCGCCCGCAACCTCGGGATCGGTGCGCTCACCTTCTTCAGCCGCATCCACCACGGGGGAGGGGCCGCCTGCGCCACCGTCGAGCAGGCGGCCATGGCCGTCGCCACCGGTGTGGCCGACGTCGTGGTCTGCTACCGGGCGTTCAACGAGAGGTCGGGTCGACGCTTCGGGGCCGGCGTGCAGGACCGGCCTCCTATGCCGACGGCCGAGAGCGCGCACTTCAGCTGGTACGCCCCCTTCGGCCTCCTCACGCCGGCGCAATGGGTCGCCATGTTCGCCACCCGCTACATGCACGAGTACGGAGCCACCAGCGAGGACTTTGGCCGGGTGGCCGTGGCCGATCGCCGACACGCGGCGAGCAACCCGGCGGCCTGGTTCTACGAGCAGCCCATCACCCTCGAGGACCACCAGCGGTCCCGCTGGATCGTCGAGCCCCTGCACCTCCTCGACTGCTGCCAGGAGAGCGACGGCGCCCAGGCACTCGTGGTGACCAGTCGCGAGCGGGCCACCGACCTTCGTCAGCCCCCGGCGATCATCCGGGCCGCTGCCCAGGGCGCGGGCGAAGACCAGGACATGATGACCAGCTACTACCGGGACAGCATCAGCGGGCTGCCCGAGATGGGACTGGTCGCCCGTCAGCTGTGGGCGACGGCGGGCATCGGGCCCGCCGACATCCAGACGGCGGTCATCTACGACCACTTCACCCCGTTCGTGCTGTGCCAGCTGGAGGAGTTCGGCTTCTGCGGCCGGGGTGAGGCGAAGGACTTCGTTCGCGACGGGAACGTCGAGCTGGGCGGCGCCCTACCGATCAACACCCACGGCGGGCAGCTCGGTGAGGCCTACATCCACGGCATGAACGGCATCGCCGAGGGCGTGCGCCAGGTGCGCGGCACCTCCGTCAACGAGGTCAAGGGCGTCGAGCACGTCCTCGTCACCGCCGGAACCGGGGTGCCGACGAGCGGGCTGATCCTCGGCGTCGATCGTTAACCTCGATCGGGCGGTCCGATAGTCGCCGCCTCGGGCCCGAACTGCTCCACGTAGCGAGAGTGGACCTGGCTCCATCGCTCCCCCCAGGCCCGTGGCGGCGTTCCTTCCAGGTGGTCCTCGAGATGGTCGAGGCACTCGTGCCAGCCGGCGGCATCGCGCGCCGCCTTGCCGAGCTCGTCGAACGTGTCGGTCAGTGTGAACGTGCAGCCGTCGCCCTCGGGGATGATCTCGAGGCGGAGGGTGTCGGGCCCCCATCGGAACTCGAGCAGCGAGCCCTCCTCGACGGCCAGAACCGCGCCGTCCATCATCGGGTACTCGCCATGGAACTCGAGCCTGGAGCCGACGATCCACTGGCCGACAATTCGGCCCGGGAACCAGGCCTGGAGGTGCTCGGGCTCGGTGATGGCCCGCCACACCTTCTGCGGCGAGTGCGCCAGCCGGCGGCTGAACCGCAGCCGGAACCGGTCATCCGTCTGGAGCAGCTGTCCTTCCATGTCGTCGATCTCCTTTCGGGGAGGGAGAGTTGTGCATGTCGTCCATGTCGTCGAGATGACGTTCGAGGGCATCGAGGCTGGAGCTCCACATCGCCCGGTAGGGCGCGATCCAGTCGTCGATCTCGCGGAGCGGCGCAGCCCGTACCCGGTACAAGCGGCGCTGGGCGTCGACCCGAGCCTCGACGAGGCCCGCGTCGCGCAGCACACCGAGGTGCTTCGACACCGCCGGCTGGCTCACGGCCAGCGCGTGGACCAGGTCTCCGACCGGGCGTTCCCCATGGCGGAGGAGGTCAAGGATGCGTCGCCGGTTGGGCTCGGCCAGTACCTCGAACGCCATCATCGGCCTTCACTATGCCTTAGCAGCTATATATCTGTCAAGGGATATAAGTGGCCGCTCGTCCCTCAGCCGGCGTCGAGCGAGCTGAGCCGTCCCCGGACCGTGAAAGCAGCCCGCAGGTCGGAGATGTCCTCGGCGGTCAGGCGGCGGAACTGCTCCGCAGGGGTGGGGCGCCACCACACCGGGTCGCGGCACTCCCAACGCTGGCGTCGCAGCACCCTCTTGAGGACCTTGCTCGTCGGCGTGACGGGGAGCTGGTCGGTGACCCGTACGAAGCGCGGCGCCCATTTTGTGCCCAGATCCGGCTGCGCGGCCAGGAACGCGGCCAGCCCGTCGGGATCGAGCTCGCGCCCGGGTCGCAGCTGCAGGGCGGCCATCACCTGGTCGCCCACCTCGGGGTCGGGGATGGCGTACACCACCGCCAGCAGCACGTCGGGATGGCGGGCGAGTATGCGCTCGACGGGGGCGGCGGCGAAGTTCTCGCCGTCCACCCTCAGCCAGTCGAAGCCTCGCCCCGCAAAATAGAAATAGCCCTCGGCGTCGCGGTAGGCGAGGTCGCCGGTCCGGTACACGCCGTTCTGCACCCGCTCGGCGTCGGCTTCCTCGTTCTTCCAGTAGCCCTCGAACGCGGCGATGGGTGAGCGGGACGACAGCTCGCCGATCGCCGCGTCCGGGTTGACCAACCGTCCGTGCTCGTCGAACTCGGCCGGCGCGCATTCTCCACCCGTCTCCAGATCGAGCACCACCGTGCCCTCGGGCGCCCGACCGAGCGCGCCCGCCGGCATGTCGGGCGTGCGCCCGACGGTGACCCCGCCCTCGGTGGACCCGTAGGCGTCGACCACCGTGCACCCGAACCGGACGCCGAAGCGCTCGAGGTCCAGGTCCGCCCCTTCGTTGCCGAAGGCGAGGACGAGCGGGTTGTCGGCGTCGTCGGGCGCCTCGGGCGTGGCCAGGATGTAGGACAGCGGCTTGCCCACGTAGTTGAAGAAGGTGGCCCCGAACCGGCGTACGTCGGGGAGGAACCCCGACGCCGAGAACCTCCGCCGCAGGGCCATGGCCGCGCCAGATGCCAAGGTCGGAGCCCAACCCGCCATCAGCGCGTTCGAGTGGAACAGGGGCATGACCTCGTAACAGACGTCGTCCGGCGTGAGGCCGAAGTTCTTGCCGGCCGCCTGCCCGATGCGGGCCAGCCGCCCCTGCGAGCAGATGCAGGCCTTCGGCTGTCCGGACGTGCCGGAGGTGAACAGCAGGAGGTAGCGTGACTGCGGCGCTGGCCGCTCATCGGGAAGGGCCGTACCCCGCATGTTCGCCAGCAGCGCGTCGTACGGCCTCGACTCGATGTCCAGCACGCGCTCCTCGGACATTCGCAGGTCGAGCCCGTCGAGAAGGGGAAGATGGGCCGGCTCGGTGACGATCAGCTGGCATTCCGTGTGGGTGATGTCGCGCTCCAGCTCGCGGCCCCGGCGCGTCGGGTTGATTCCGACGACCGTCGCGCCTGCCAGCGCCGCCGCACCCAGCCACATGGGGAACTCCGGCACGTTGTCGAGCAGGACGCCGACATGGAATGGGCCCGGCTGGCGCAGCCCGACGAGGGCCGACGCCCGGTCGGCGCAGGCCTGGGCGTACTCGGCCCAGGTCCAGGTCTCGTCCTCGAAGAGGAGCGCCGGCCTGGTGCCGTGCTCTTCGGCCCGGCGGAGAACGAGCTCGGCGATCGTGGTCATCGGCGCAGTCTGCACCTCGCGGACGAGTCGGCGCCCGGCAGGTCGGAGAGTCCACCATCCGGGAACGGCGCGACGGTAGCTTCCCCGCGGACATGGCGGCGCAACGCAGCGGTTGGTCGGGAGCACTGGCGTACGTGCCCGCCCTGGACGGCCTCAGGGCGGTGGCCGTGCTCGCCGTCATCGCCTACCACCTCAACTTCGGGTGGGCCCAGGGCGGCTACCTCGGCGTCGACCTGTTCTTCGTGCTCAGCGGCTA
>DATBBR010000077.1 GCA_036270875.1 Acidimicrobiales bacterium | reverse complement strand
GCGTGTGGAAGCGCCGTCGCTCAACGGATAAAAGGTACCCCGGGGATAACAGGCTCATCTTCCCCAAGAGTCCATATCGACGGGAAGGTTTGGCACCTCGATGTCGGCTCATCGCATCCTGGGGCGGTAGCACGTCCCAAGGGTTGGGCTGTTCGCCCATTAAAGCGGTACGCGAGCTGGGTTTAGAACGTCGTGAGACAGTTCGGTCCCTATCCGTCGCAGCCGTAGGAGATCTGAGGAAGGCTGTCCCTAGTACGAGAGGACCGGGACGGACGTAGCTCTCGTGTGCCAGTTGTCCTGCCAAGGGCACTGCTGGTTAGCGACCTACGGAAGGGATAAGCGCTGAAGGCATCTAAGTGCGAAGCTCGTTCCAAGATGAGATCTCCCACAGGGTTAACCTGGTAAGGCCCGTGGCTAGACGACCACGTTGATAGGCCGGAGGTGTACGCACGGCAACGTGTTCAGCCGACCGGTACTAATCGGCCGAGGGCTTGGAGAACAGCCCGATGTTCGTGCTCGCTATGGAAGGCTCACAGGGGTGGCTGGGCGTGTTTGCGCCCGGCAGCATCACGAAAAGAGCCAGGTTTCCGGTGGCCATAGCGGTGGGGTCACACCCGTTCCCATTCCGAACACGGAAGTTAAGCCCGCCAGCGCCGATGGTACTTGGGGGGCGACCCCCTGGGAGAGTAGGTCGCCGCCGGAGCTCTCAGACAGAGGCCCCCGCCATCACGGCGGGGGCCTCGTCGCGTCCGGACCGCGATGGCCGGGTAGCTAGCTCATGAAGTACGACAAAATGGACGAGCGCTAACGCGGCGGCCCTCGTCGGACCACCTCTTCGACCACCGCAGCTGGAGGCTCGCCCGGCGCGAAGCCCTCGAGCATCCACGTGGCGCCCGCTTCCTCCAGGTCGGCCGTGCGCCGTCGGAGGGCAGAGGGCTCTTCGAGGGAGAGCGCGCCGCGGACGACGAGGTCGATGTCCGGCGCCGCACCGAGACGGTCGAGCTCGCCGCGAACCTCGGCGACCTCGGTCGGAGTGGGCGGAGGTGGGGGCATGGGAGCGGGGAAGATCGGGAAGCAGCCCTGCAGTCGAGCCGCCCGAGCGAGAGGGCGGCGGTTCGGCCACTGGCACGCTGCCCAGATCGGTACTGGGTCCTGTAGCGGTCGAGGGATGAACGGCTCGGTGTCGACGGTCAGGTGCTCGCCGTGGTGGCGTACAGGCTCGCCGCTGAGCAACCGGCGCAGCACGTCGACCGACTCGTCGAGGAGCCGAGCGCGGGCCGCGGTGTCGACCACCTCGCCGAAGGCGCTGAACTCGTGCCACCCGTCGTGGCCGAGACCGATCCCCACGACCACTCTCCCGCCCGACAGATGATCGAGCGTGCTCACCTGCCGAGCCATCACCCACGGTCGACGACGGCTGACCGGCGTGACGAGCGTGCCGATCCGGACCCGCTCGGTCGCCGTCGCCACCGCCGCCAGCGTGACCCAGGGATCGGCCACTCCCATCCCGTCACGGCCCAGGACGTGGTCCCACAGGTAGAAGCCCTCCCAACCCGACTCCTCGGCGGTACGTGCAAGTGCCGCGACACGACGGGGATCAGCGAGCTCGGCGAAGGCGGGCACGAACAGTCCGTAGCGCATGACGAGGATTGTGGGCGCCTCGATACCCGGCCGACAAGACTCGGCGACCGACCCCTCGGGGTGGTGCGCCTGCTCTCGACGGCCGCCCGCACACCGACCAGACTGAGTCTCGCTCTGATCGCGTCGAGGAGGACAGATGGACGACCAGCGGGCACGGAAGCTGCTCGAAGCCGAGCGGGCCCGGGTGCAGGACCTCCTGGACGAGACGGCCTCCGCCGGGCAGGAGGACCGGGCGACGGCCAACGAGTCGGTGTCGATGGACGAGCCTGCCGAGCGCCTGACAGCCGAGGAGACCGACGACGCTGTCGCCGGCGGTCTGCGCGATCGCTTGGCGGCCCTGGACCGGGCCGAGCGCAGGCTGGCGGAGGGTACCTACGGTCGCTCCGTCCGCAGTGGCGAGCCGATTCCCGACGACCGCTTGGAGGCCGACCCCGCCGCGGAGCTCACCGCCGCAGAGGCCGAGCAGGCCTGACGCGGCGGCTTGGGCTGGGCTGGCGCGCCGGTAAACTGGGGCACCCACCAGCCCATTCACACCAGAAGGTCGTCGCTTTGAACTGCCGGTATTGCGGAGACACCATCCCCGAGGAGCGGGTCCACGAGGGATACGAGTACTGCGTGAAGGACGCGTGCAGCGCGCAGGGGCTGCACGCGCTGAACGTGGTCGCCATCCACGTCAACAAGTCGAACGACCAGTACGCGCTCCGTGAGCAGCTCGACATCCCCGAGATCGCCGGCGGGACCCGGATCGAGGGAGGGCACTATGGGATCCGCTACCGCCCGAAGGAGCGGGAGCCTGAGGTGCTCACTGACGGTCAGCGGATCGAGCGCATGCGGCGCCGCCTCGAGGACCGCCTGGGCCACTGCGCTGACAAGGCCGAGCGGACGAGGCTGATCGATGCCTACAACAGCCAGGTTCGGCGGATGAACATCCGCTACCGACGGACGGCGCTTTACCGGGACGACTCTCGAGACGCCGTCAACTCCTGACGGTCGGCTCCGAAGCGCAGCAGCTGGAGCTAGGCCTCGGCCAGTGCGGCAACCATCGCCCGGCTGATCCGCACGGCGTCGGCATCGGGCATGAAACCGCCAAGCCAGGAGATCGCATCGTCTTCGGTCATCGCCGGCGGGACCGCCCACTCGGCCAGCTCGATTCCCGCCGGCTCCGAGGTGGTGCACTCGTAGAGCGCGGCCACCCGCGCGGCGTCGTCTCTCGCATCGAGTTTGATGGCCCAGGCGATGCCCTCGGGGTTGAACGGCGCGGGCGGGACGAGCCAGGGGCGTGCCATGGCGGACAGTATGCCCGCAGGGATATCGGCGATCTCGGCGGGAGGCGCCGAAGAGCGACGACGGCCCTGCCGGTACGATCGGATCATGGCCAAGCCTCCGCGCCCAGGACGACCGCGCCCCGCCGCCAGTAGCGGAGGTCGTGGGCCGCGCCCTCAGCGAGGCACTTCTCGCTCGTCCGACGGCTCCGGTCGCCGCCGCTCGGGAGACGCTCCTCGGGCAGCGACGACGGGTCGCCCTCGCCAGGGGCAGCGCGGATCGGGCGGGCCCCCGCGCTCGGGCCGCCCCCGCACCGGCGAGCGGCGAACCGGCGACAGGCAGGGCGACGACGGCCGCCCCCGCAGCGGTGGTCGTCCGACCAAGCGGCGCAGCGAACCCGGCCGTCCCGGCGCGAGCGACCGACGAGCCGGCGAGCGGCGAACCGGCGACAAGCAGGGTGACGACAGCCGGCCCCGCACCGGTGGTCGTCCGACCAAGCGGCGCAGCGACGCCACGGGCCCAGCGCGGGCGGACGCCGGCGGTCGACAAGGCCGGGCCCGCCGCTCGACCGGGGGACCGCCGCCATCGTCGGGAGGACGGCCGGAGCGACCCCGCAGGGCAGCCGACCGGGGCCGGCGGGACGAGCCGAAGGCGCCGCAGCGGGCCCGTCCCACTCCTCGAGGCTGGGGCAGTGTGGCTCGACGGGGCGCTGGGGTGGTGGACGAGACCGCACGGCCATCCCGTCCTGGTGGGCGGGACGAACGCGGGGGCACCAGCGGCGCTGGAAAGTGGAAGGAACCGGGTCCACCCCCACCGTGGGAGCCGGAGACCTGGGTGCGCGAACCTGATGTCGCTGAGGTCACACAGCGACCCTCCGCCCGACGATCTCGGCCGCCGCGCTCGGGCCGGCTGCCCGCCCCGGTCCTCGAGGAGCTCTCGGGGTCGGGGCGGACCGAGACCAGACGATTGCAGCAGCGTCTCTCGGAAGCCGCGGCTGCCTACGAACGTGACCGGTACGTGGATGCGGCCCGCATCCTGCGCAGCCTGGTCAGCACGGCTCCCCAGTCGCCCTCGGTTCGCGAGCTCTACGGCCTGACCCTCTACCGCCAAGGGCGTTGGAGCGCCGCCATCCGACAGCTCGACGCCTACCACCGGCTCACCGGCTCCTACGACCAGTATCCGGTGCTGGCGGACTGCCACCGGGCGCTGGGCCACGTCCGGGCGGTGGACGAGGTCTGGGACGAGCTCCGCCAGGCCTCCCCCAGTGCCGACGTGGTGGCCGAGGGTCGCCTGGTCGTGGCCGGCGCGCGCGCCGACCGAGGCGACATCCGAGGGGCGCTCGCCCTGCTGGGGCGCGCGGGCCAGGACGTCCGGCGCCCGCGGCCCCATCACGTCCGACAGTGGTACGCCCTGGCCGACCTGTACGAGCGATCCGGCGACCTCCCCCGGGCAAGAGAGCTGTTCCGCCGGGTGCTGCGGCACGACGCCCAGCTGTCGGACGCCGCCGAACGGCTCGCCGCGCTGGGCTGAGTGTCACACCCGGCACATAGCGTGCGCCACAGCTTCACCACGCACTTCCCCCTGCGTCGAGACGATGGACAAACGGGAGTGGGACATGTGTGCGTGGAACGTGGTGGTCGTCGCCGGCCGGCTCAGCCGGCCCGCCGAGCAGCGGGTGCTTCCCTCCGGTGAACGGCTGGTCGCTGTTCAGGTGACGGTGGACAGGACCGGAGATCGGGCCGAGACCGTCCCTGTCGTGTGGTTCGATGCCCCGGCATCGGCGGCCACGCTCGACATCGAGGAGGCGGTGGTCGTGGTGGGTCGGGTCCGCCGTCGCTTCTTTCGGGCTGGGGGATCGACCCAGAGCCGGACCGAGGTGGTTGCGGACACGGTCGTGCCTACCCGCCGGGTCAAGTCGGCCCAGACGGCGCTGGCGGCGGCGAGGAGACGCCTCGAGACGGCCGCCGGCGAGCTCGACCAGCCCACGCGGGGCCGGTCGAACGCACGACGCGGACCGCGCCGATCCGAGCCCGCCGGCTCGGCGACTGTGGGGCGTCCCCGATAGGCTGGGTTGGTTGACCCGAGCAGCCGTACACGGCTCGGGCGGTCAGTGCCGGGAAGGGCGACGCCAAGGCAAGGAGCGCACCGTGGATCTCCAACAGCTGCTCGGTGACGAGGCCGATTCGCTGCTCAACCACCAGGCCAAGGCGATTCCCAAGGACGAGCTCGTCCTTCCCGGCCCCGATTACATCGACCGGGTCATGCTGGATTCGGATCGGCCCATCGCCGTCATCCGCAATCTGGCGTCGGTCTACAACCACGGCCGGCTGGGTGGCACCGGCTACCTGTCGATCCTGCCCGTCGACCAGGGGATCGAGCACTCCGCGGCGGCGAGCTTCTCCAAGCACCCGCCCTACTTCGACCCCCGAAACCTGTGCGAGCTCGCAATCGCGGGCGGATGCAGCGCCATCGCCACCACCCTCGGGGGGCTCGGGATCGTCGCCCGCCGCTACGCGCATCGGATCCCGTTTCTGGTCAAGCTCAACCACAATGAGCTGCTGACCTATCCGAACAAGTACGACCAGGTGATGTTCGGCTCGGTCCGTCAGGCAGCCGATCTGGGGGCGGTGGCCGTCGGGGCCACCATCTACTTCGGCTCCGAGGAGAGCACGCGACAGATCCAGGAGGTGAGCGCCGCCTTCGCCGAGGCCCACCGGCTCGGGATGTTCACCGTGCTCTGGTGCTACCTGCGCAACTCCGCATTCAAGGTCGATGGCGTCGACTACAGCTTGTCGGCCGACCTCACGGGACAGGCCAACCACATGGGGGTGACGATCGAGGCCGACATCATCAAGCAGAAGCAGCCGGAGAATAACGGGGGCTACAACGTTCTCAAGTTCGGCATGACCGATCCCCTGGTCTATGACGAGTTGACCACCGACAACCCGATCGATCTCACCCGTTGGCAGGTCGTCAACTGCTACATGGGTCGGGTCGGGCTGATCAACTCCGGTGGTGGGTCCAAGGGAGCCGGCGACCTGGCGCAGGCCGTGCGCACGGCCGTCATCAACAAGCGGGCCGGCGGTACCGGCCTCATCGTCGGGCGGAAGTCGTTCTCGCGGCCCATGGCCGAGGGCGTCGACCTGCTCCACGGCGTCCAGGACGTCTTCCTGGACCGCTCGGTCACGATCGCCTGACGGCCGCCCGCTCTCCGCACCTCACCGGCTGCCTGGTATTTCTGACGCTGCGTCATATCGCGAGACCGCGCGGTATGCTGTTGCGGGGAAATTAACGTGGTATTGCCGCGTGAGTGATGTGAGCGAACGGAGACCTGTTGGCCGACACGGCGGAGACTGACCGCACCCACGAGCTGGACCGAGTCGTCATCCGCTTCGCCGGGGACTCCGGCGACGGGATGCAGCTGACCGGGGACCGCTTCACCGCCGTCAGCGCCCTCCTGGGCAACGATCTGTCCACCCTCCCCGACTTCCCGGCCGAGATCCGTGCCCCGGCCGGGACGCTGGCGGGCGTGTCGGCCTTCCAGGTCCACATCTCCGACCACGACATCCTCACGCCGGGGGACGCGCCGAACGTGCTCGTGGCCATGAACCCGGCGGCCCTGCGGGCGAATCTCAGTGACGTCCCCAGCGGCGCGACGCTGATCGTCAACGCCGACTCCTTCGACGACCGATCGCTGGCCAAGGCGGGGTACAAGGACAATCCCCTGGCCGACGGGACGCTCAACGGGTTCACGGTGTTCGAGGTACCGATGACCTCTCTCACCCTCGAGTCCTGCAAGGAGACCGGAGCCAAGCCCCGGGAGGCCGAGCGCAGCAAGAACTTCTTCGCCCTCGGCCTCATCTCGTGGATGTACACCCGCCCGACCGAAGGCGTCCTGGCCTGGATCGAGGCCCGCTTCGGCAAGAGGGCGCCGATCGTCGCCCAGGCCAACACCCTGGCCTTCAAGGCCGGGTACAACTTCGGCGAGACCGCCGAGCTTTTTCAGTCCAACTACCAGATCAAGCCGGCGTCCCTGGCTCCCGGTACGTACACCAACGTCACCGGGAACACCGCCCTGGCCTGGGGGCTCATCGCCGCCGGCCAGCTGGCCCGGCTTCCGATCCTCCTCGGGTCCTACCCGATCACTCCCGCGTCGGACATCCTCCACGAGCTGTCGAAGCACAAGAACTTCGGGATCCGGACCCTCCAGGCCGAGGACGAGATCGCCGGCATCGGCGCCGCTCTCGGAGCGGCGTTCGGTGGGGGCCTGGGCGTGACCACCACGAGCGGTCCGGGGATCGATCTCAAGTCCGAGACGATCGGGCTGGCCGTCAGCCTCGAGCTCCCCCTGCTGATCATCGACATCCAGCGGGGCGGCCCGTCGACCGGGCTGCCGACCAAGACCGAGCAGGCCGACCTGCTGCACGCCATGTACGGACGCCACGGCGAGGCTCCGGTGCCCGTGGTGGCGGCCAAGACGCCGTCGCACTGCTTCGAGGCTGTCATCGAGGCTGTCCGCATAGCCGTGAAGTACCGGACGCCGGTCTTCCTGCTGTCGGACGGCTACGTGGCCAACGGGTCCGAGCCGTGGATGCTGCCGGACGTCGACGACCTCCCTGACATCTCCGTTCCCTACGCCACCGAGCCGAACCACACCGACGGCGAGGGCAACCATGCGTTCTGGCCCTACCAGCGAGACGAGGAGACGCTGGCCCGACCGTGGGCCATCCCGGGAACACCCGGTCTCGAGCACCGCGTCGGTGGCCTGGAGAAGGAGGACGGCAGCGGGGACGTCTCCTACGATCCCGCCAATCACGAGCGCATGGTCCGTTTGCGAGCGGCCAAGGTGGCCGGTATCGCCGACGACATCCCCGCAGTCGAGGTGGACGATCCGGACGGCGCCCACGTGCTTGTGCTGGGCTGGGGCTCCACCTACGGCGCCATCGCCGCCGCCGTGCGACGCGTGCGGGCGCGGGGATTGGGCGTGGCCCACGCGCATCTCGTCCACCTCAATCCGTTCCCGGCCGATCTCGGCAAGGTGTTGGCCAGCTACCCCAAGGTGCTGGTACCCGAGGGGAACCTCGGTCAGCTGAGCAGGCTCGTGCGGGCGGAGTTCCTGGTCGATGCCCGGTCGGTGACCAAGGTCCAGGGCGTCCCGTTCCGGGCCGGCGAGCTGGAGGCGGCGATCGCGGCGCTCATCGAGGAGCCCACCAGCGGCAACGGAGGTGTCCCCACCCCATGACCGACGTGTCCGTTCCGACCACGACAAAGAAGGATTGGTCCTCGGACCAGGAGGTCCGGTGGTGTCCCGGTTGCGGCGACTACTCGATCCTCACCGCCATGCAGATGCTCATGCCGGACCTGGGCGTGCGCCGAGAGTCGACGGTCTTCGTGTCGGGCATCGGCTGCGCCGCCCGCTTTCCCTACTACATGAACACCTACGGCGTGCACAGCATCCACGGTCGGGCTCCGGCGCTGGCCACCGGCCTCGCCATCTCCCGGCCGGACCTGGACGTCTGGGTGATCACGGGCGACGGTGACTCGCTGTCGATCGGCGGCAACCATCTGATCCACGCCCTCCGCCGCAACGTGAACATCACCATCCTGATGTTCAACAACCAGATCTACGGCCTGACCAAGGGTCAGTACTCGCCGACCTCCGAGGTGGGCAAGGTCACCAAGTCGACGCCGTTCGGCTCCCTGGACACGCCGTTCAACCCCATCAGCCTCGCCCTGGGGGCCGAGGCCAGCTTCGTGGCCCGCACCCACGACATGGACCGCAAGCACATGATGGAGACGTTCCGCAGGGCCCACGACCACCAGGGCTCGGCCTTCGTCGAGATCTACCAGAACTGCAACGTCTTCAACGACGGCGCCTTCGACCAGGTCCTGGCGAAGGATGCCAGGCCGACCAACCTGATCCCGCTCGTTCACGGCCAGCCGGTGCGCTTTGGCCGCGAGGGAGAGCGTGGGGTCGCTCTCGACGATCAGGGCCGCGCCCGCCTCGTCGACGTGGCCGAAGTGGGCGAGCAGGCCCTCGTCGTCCACGACGAGGCCAGGGAGGATCCGAGCCTCGCCTTCACGCTCTCCCGCCTCGCCGGGGGACCGTACGAGCCGACGCCGATCGGCGTGTTCCGGGCCGTCGCCCGACCCGAGTTCGGAACGGAGATCGGTCGCCAGTTGGTCGACGCCCAGGAGCGTCAGGGTCCTGGCGACCTGGCTGCCCTGCTTCGTTCCGGGTCCACCTGGACCGTCGAGTAGGCCGGCCCGGGAGGTCGGGCCGGGACTCAGTCCCGCACAGGCCGGAAGACCATCCCCGTGCGGGGCTTGGGGTGGAAGAACGTCGTCTTCGGGGGCATCCGCCGGCCCTCGTGCGCGGCCTCGGCGATGGTGGCCACATCTGCCGGGCGCAGGAGCACGGCGGCCTGGGCCGCACCACGCTCGACGGCGTCGACGGCCCGATCCCAGCTGGGCTCGTAGGTCACGTCGTGGGTCGGAAGCTCCGCCAGGGCGACGTCGAGAAGGCCGGAGTCGACGTCGATCCCGGCGGCGGCGACGGTCTCCGGTCGAGGCCGGAGCAGCCACGTACCGGCCTTCGTGACCAGGCCCATGGCGGCCTCGGCGGCGATCTCCGAGGCCAGCCGTCGGGGGGCGGGGTGGTCGAGGTGCGAGACGTAGAAGCGGGAGCCGAACGCCTCCGGCAGGTCGAAGCCATCCGGTAGCCCCGTGAGGAGGCGATGGATGGGGCGCACGACGAGCTGGTCCTCGGCCAGCTCGACCACGAGCGCCATGACCATGTCGTAGTCGCCGGGCTGTCCCCCCGTGGCCGCCCGGCGCTCCTCTCGGTAGGCCAGCGCCGTCTCGAACCGGTGGTGGCCGTCGGCAATGACCACGGGCGCTGACGTCACCGAGGCTTTTACTGCCTCGATCCCGCCTCGCTCGGTGATCCGCCACAGCCGGTGCTCGACGCCGTCGCCGTCGGTCGCGCTGGCAACCGGTGGTTCCGGGCTGTTCGCGGCCTGGCTCAGGCCTCGGGCCAGGGCCAGACCCCACACTGGCGACAGATTGGCCCTGCACTCGCGGAGCAGCTGGAGACGGTCACCCTTGGGCTTGGGCATGGTCCGCTCGTGGGGCAGGACGTCTGCCTCGCCGGAGCTGGGGAGGCCCAGCGCGCCGATGACGCCCGATGTCCGGCGGGATGCGCCGTGCTCGTCCCGATAGCTCATCTGGTAGCGGTAGAACGACGGCTCGTCGTCCTCGGCGATGACCTCCTCGGACCGCCAGGCGTCGAGGAGGTGACGCGCCGCCTGGTACCGATCGAGGTGGCGGTCGGGGTCGTCGGCGGGAAGCTCGACGTGAACTGCGTTGTAGGGGCTGCGCCCGGCGAGGGCCTCGCGCTCGGCGGCGTCGATCACGTCGTACGGGGGGGCGATGACGTCGTCGAGCGACACGCCGCGCCGGTGGAGAGCGTCCAGTCGGTAGCGCAGCCCGGGGAATGGCTCGAAGCGGGGCACCGGACCTGCGTAGCACACCGAAGCGGCACCGGCCGCGCGAGGATGTCGCCATGGTGTGGCTTCTGGACCTCGATGGTGTCGTCTGGCTGGGCGACACCGCGATACCTGGCGCCGCGGGCGCCGTCTCCCGGCTGCGGGCCGACGGGAACCGTGTCGTGTTCCTGACCAACAACTCGGCCCACAGCGTGACCGACTACGTGGCCAGGCTGACCAAGATGGGCATCCCTGTGAATCGATCCGACGTCCTCACCTCGGCCGAGGCGGCGACCTCGCTCCTCGAGCCCGGATCAACGGCCCTGGTGTTCGCCGGCGCCGGTGTCGAGGAGTCGCTGGCCCGTCGGGGCGTGCGGGCCGTGCGCTCGGGACGGTGCGACGCCGTGGTCGTGGGCTTCCACCGGGAGTTCGACTTCACCGGTCTCTCGGCGGCCGTATCGGCCGTCCTGGGCGGGGCGCGGCTCATCGCCACCAACGACGACGCCACGTATCCGACGCCGCACGGACCGCTGCCGGGTGCTGGAGCGCTACTCGCGGCCGTCGCCTATGCATCGGGCGCCACCCCGACGGTGGCCGGCAAGCCGAACGATCCGATCGTGTCCCTGCTGCGGGAACGGTTCGGCGCCGTCGATGTCGTGGTCGGCGACCGCCCTTCCACCGACGGCAAGCTGGCCCGGCGACTGGGAGCGCGCTTCGCACTTGTGCTGAGCGGGGTCACTGACCCGAACCACGGCCGCCTCGATCCGGCTCCCGACACCGAGGCAGCGGATCTGGCTTCGCTCGTGACCGACGAGCTCTCGGGCGGGGTCACCAACGCCGAGCCGGGATCGGTGGCGGCGCGGGGGCGCACCGGACAGCAGTTTCCCTCCATGGGCGGAGACTGAGCGGTCGCTCCATCGCCTGCTGCCGATTTGGCTATATGCAGCGGGCGTCGGCGCATATAGCGTGTGCTCCATGGAGCAAAACGAAGTGTTTCGTCGCTATCTCGACCTGGGCGCGTCATTCACGCACGTCACGAGGGAGCGAGCCGAGGAGCTGATGCGGGAGCTCGTCCGCCTGGGTGATCTGCAGCGGGAGCAGGCCCAGGGTTGGGTCGACGACGTGCTCGACCGCAGCCGGAAGAACACCGAGGCGCTCCTCGATCTCATTCGGGACGAGGTCTCTCGCCAGCTGTCGTCCATGAGCCTGGTCACGAGGGACGACGTCTCGCGTCTTGTCACCCGATTGACGCCGCGGACGCCGGCGGCGGCTCGGAAGGGTCCGGCGAAGAAGACGACTAAGAAGGCGACCAAGAAGACGACGAAGAAGTCGACGGCCACGAAGGCTCCCGCCGCCAGAGCCAAGAAGGCGCCGGCCACGAAGGCCGCGACCAAGAAGTCGCCCGCCAAGCGAGCCTCCACGGCCAAGAAGACGACCAAGAAGGCAGGTTCCTGAGCCAGCCGATCCGCCGCCGGCTCGACGCAGAGCTTGTCCGTCGGGGTCTGTCGCCCACCAGGGACCGGGCCCGAGCCGCCATCGCCGGTCGTCAGGTGATCGTGGGCGGTGCCTTGGCCGTCAAGCCGGCGCGGTTGGTCTAGGCCGGTGAGCCGATCGAGCTCCTCGGGCCCCCGCCGCCGTTCGTGAGTCGCGGGGGCGAGAAGCTCGACGCCGCCCTGCAGTCCTTCGGGATCGACGTGCGCGGCCGCAGGGCCCTCGACGCCGGGTCGTCGACCGGGGGGTTCGTCGACTGCCTGCTGAGTCGGGGCGCCGCCGAGGTCGTGGCGGTGGACGTGGGCCGGGGCCAGCTCGACGAGCGGCTGCGGCGCGATCCGCGGGTGATGGTCCTGGAGCGCACCAACGTGCGCAGTCTCGGGCTGGACCAGGTGGGCGGGGTCCCCTTTCCTGTGGTCGTCGCCGACCTGTCGTTCATCTCGCTGCGAACGGTGGCCCCGGTGCTGCTCGGAGCGCTGGCCGCGGCGGACGCCGACGTGGTGGCGCTGGTCAAGCCCCAGTTCGAGGCCGGCCGCGCCGAAGCCAGCCGGGGGAAGGGCGTGGTGAGAGACCCGCGGGTGTGGGCGAGGGTCCTGGATGAGGTCTGCTCCTCCTTTCGTCGCGCCCGAGCCGCGATGATGGGGGCCATGGTGTCCCCGCTCACCGGCGCCCGTGGCAACGTCGAGTTCCTCGTGCACGCCCGCGCCCACGCCCGTCCCGATGGGTCGTCCGGACCCCCGGACCCGGGCGAGCCCCGGCTCGACCTCGCAGCAGTCGTCGCCCAGGCCGCCAGCCGCACCGGAGAAGGGTGATGGCCAACGTCGCCTTCGTGATCCATCCCGAGCGGCCCGAAGCGGTGGCGCTCGCCGGTCGCGTGGGCACCTGGCTGCGGGAGAGGGGCCATCAGGTGCGGGTTGCCGAAGGCCACGCCGAGCCGTTCGTGGCCGACACCGCGACCGACGACGACATCGAGCTGGCGGTCAGCTTCGGCGGCGACGGCACCATGCTGCGCGCGGTCGAGCTGGCATCTCCAGCGGGGGTGCCCGTCCTCGGAGTGAACCTGGGCCATCTGGGCTACCTCACCGAGGTCGAGCCGGCGGGCCTGCAAGCAGCCCTCGAGCGCTTTCTGGCCGGCGACTACGGCGTCGAGGAGCGAATGACGCTCCAGGTGGTCGTGCACCGGGCGGCGTCGGCCGCCGACGACGAGGACCGACGCGTCCCACCCACGCGGTCACTGGTGGCCCTCAACGAGATGGTCGTGGAGAAGCCCGTGCCGCCCGGGTACGCGGTCCGGCTGGCGGCCAGCATCGCCGATCGACCCTTCCTCACCTACGCTGCCGACGGCATTCTGGTGGCCACGCCGACCGGGTCCACCGCCTACAACCTCTCGGCGCGCGGCCCGATCGTGTCGCCACACCTGCGTGCCATCATCGTGACGCCGGTCTCGCCGCACATGCTGTTCGACCGGCCCCTGGTGCTGGGGCCGAGCGAGACGTTCCGCCTCGAGCTGCTCTCCGGAAGCTCGGCCGTGCTCGTGGTCGACGGCTCGTGCGTCGAGCACCTCGAGCCCGGTGACGCCGTCGTGTGCCGGGCCGGCCCTCACCCGGCGCGGCTGGTCACCTTCGGCAGGCGCGACTTCCACTCGATCCTCAAGGCCAAGTTCAACCTCACGGACCGCTGATGCTCATCGAGCTCGGCGTGCGCGACCTGGGAGTCATCGAGCGGCTCAACGTCGTCCTCGGCCCGGGAATGACCGCCCTCACGGGCGAGACGGGGGCCGGCAAGACGCTGCTCGTCGAGGCGCTGGAGCTGCTCGTAGGCGGGCGGGCCGACCCGCTCCTCGTGCGACCCGGTGCCGACGAGGCGGTGGTCGAGGGTCGCTTCGAGAGCAGCGGCGAAGAGCTGGTGTTGGCCCGATCGGTCCCGGTGAGCGGTCGGTCGCGGGGGTGGCTCGACACCCGAATGGTCCCCGCCTCGGTCCTGGCCGAGACTGGGGCCGCGCTCGTCGATCTGCACGGCCAGCACGCCCACCAGTCGCTGCTGGCCCAGGCCGCGCAGCGCGGCGCGCTGGACGCCTTCGGTGGTGTGGACCACGCGCCGGTGGACGAGGCGCGGGCTCGCCTGGTGTCGATCGACGAGAGCCTGGGCGGGCTGGGTGGTGATGCCCGGTCACGGGCACACGAGCTCGACCTGCTGGGGTTCCAGCTGGAGGAGCTGGACGGTGCCGCGCTCGGCGATCCCGACGAGGACGTGATCCTGGCACGCGAGGAGGAGGCCCTGGCTGGTGCCACGGCTCACCGCGAAGCCGCGGCGACGGCGCTGGCTGCCCTCCGGGGCGACGGCACCGGGGCGCCGCCGCGCGGTGGCACCGCGGGTGCCGTCGAGGCGCTCGGCGTGGCCGTCGGCTCCGTCGCCGGACGGGCGCCCCTGGCCGACGTGGAGGCCCGCCTGCGGTCGCTCGAGGCCGAGCTCGCCGACGCCGCCACCGAGCTCCGCCAGGCTCACGAGCATCTGGAGGACGACCCGGCGCGACTGGCTGCCGTGCGCGACCGGCGTCAGCTGCTCGCCGGGCTGCGACGAAAATACGGTGACACCCTCGCCGACGTCATCGCCTTCGCCGAGGCGGCACGGTCCCGGCGCGCCGAGCTCGAGTCGCACGTGGAGCGGGTGGCCGCCCTGGAAGCGGAGCGAGAGGGAGCTCGGGCGGCGCTCGCCGCGGCCGAAGGGGTCGTCGGCGCCGGCCGCCGGGCCGCCGCACCCCGTTTCGCCCGTGCCGTGCAGACCAACCTGCGCGACCTCGCCCTGCCCCGCGCCCGGCTGGAGGTGATGGTCGGCAGCGCCGATCCGGGCGACGAGGTCACCTTCCTGCTGGGCGCCAACCCCGGGGAGCCGGCGCTGCCGCTGGCCAAGGTGGCCTCGGGGGGCGAGCTCTCCCGGGCCATGCTGGCAACGCGCCTGGTCCTGTCGGAGGCGCCCCCGACGCTGGTCTTCGACGAGGTCGACGCCGGCGTCGGCGGCGAGGCGGCGCTCGCCGTCGGGCGGGCGCTGGCTTCCCTCGGCGGCCATCACCAGGTGCTCGTCGTCACCCACCTCCCCCAGGTGGCGGCCTTCGCCGACCACCAGGTCGCCGTGCGCAAGCGGGAGCGGGGCGGCCGGACGGTGGCGGAGGTCGCGCCGCTGGACGACGCCGGCCGGGTCGTCGAGCTGTCCCGCATGCTCTCTGGGCTGCCCGAGAGCGCCACCGGGAGGCATCACGCCGAGGAGCTGCTGACGGCCGCGGCCCGCGAGCGGGGCCGCTAGACATCCCACGGCTTCGACGAAATGTGGAACAGCGTGACCATCCGCCGCCCTGGATCAGGCTGCTGTCCAGCCCAGCGGCATCGCCTTCTAGGCCGTCGAGGTGGGGTACCGTGGCTCGGGTAGACCCGAGGAGAAAGCGCTACGAGGGACGCTGTGGCGAAGCACATATTCGTGACCGGCGGTGTTGCCAGCTCGCTCGGCAAGGGTCTGACCGCCTCCTCGCTCGGCCGGCTCCTGAAGGCCCGGGGTCTGCGGGTCACCATGCAGAAGCTCGACCCCTACATCAACGTCGATCCCGGCACCATGAACCCCTTCGAGCACGGCGAGGTGTTCGTCACCGACGACGGCGGCGAGACCGACCTCGACCTCGGCCATTACGAGCGGTTCGTCGACGAGAACCTCCGCCGCAACTCGAACTCCACCACCGGCTCCATCTACTCCTCGGTGATCGCCAAGGAGCGCCGGGGCGACTTCCTCGGCAAGACCGTGCAGGTGATCCCCCACGTCACCGACGAGATCAAGGACCGCATCACCAACCTGGCCGCCGACGACGTCGACGTGGTCATCACCGAGGTCGGCGGCACGGTCGGCGACATCGAGATCCTTCCGTTCCTCGAGGCCGTCCGGCAGTTCCGCAAGGACGTGGGGCGGGACAACGTGTGCTACGTCCATCTCACGCTGGTCCCCTACATCGGCCCGTCGGGGGAGCAGAAGACCAAGCCCACCCAGCACTCGGTCACCGAGCTCCGCAGCCGGGGCATCCAGCCCGACGTCATCGTGTGCCGCAGCGATCAGCCCATCTCCGAGGGCCTCAAGCGCAAGATCTCCATGCTCTGTGACGTCCCCATGGAGGGCGTCGCCTCGGCGGTGGACGCCGAGAACATCTACGAGATCCCGCTCGTGCTCCATGCGGAGGGCTTGGACGACTACGTGTGCCGGCTCCTCCACTTCGACGGGCCCGAGCACGCCGTCGACCTCTCGCCGTGGGAAGCCATGGTGGACCGCATCGAGGCCGCCACGACGTCGGTGCGCATCGGCCTGATCGGCAAGTACGTCAACCTTCCCGACGCCTACCTGTCGGTGGTCGAGGCCCTGCGCCATGCCGGCTTCCACCACCGGGCCAAGGTCGAGATCGAGTGGGTCCAGGCCGAGGAGGTCACCGGCATGCTGGCCGACGGCCGGCTGCGGGACCTCGACGGCATCGTGATCCCCGGCGGCTTCGGCGAGCGGGGCGTCGAGGGCAAGGTGGCGGCCGCGGGGTACGCACGGGAGCACCGCATCCCCTGCCTCGGGCTGTGCCTCGGTCTCCAGGCCATGGTCATCGAGCTGTCCCGCAACGTGGCCCTCCTGGCCGGGGCCAACTCCCGGGAGATCGACAGCTGCACGCCGCACCCCGTCATCGACCTGATGGACGAGCAGGCCGAGGTGACCGACCTCGGCGGGACGATGCGGCTGGGCTCCTACGTCGCCCGCCTCCTGCCCGGTTCCCAGGTGGCGGCGGCCTACGGTGAGCCCGTGGTGTCCGAGCGCCACCGCCACCGCTACGAGGTAAATCCCCGCTATCGGATGCGGCTCGAGGAGGCCGGCCTGCTCTGCTCGGGCACGTCGCCGGATGACCGGCTGGTCGAGTTCGTCGAGCTCCCCGGCCATCCGTTCTGGGTGGGGACCCAGGCCCACCCGGAGTTCAAGAGCAGGCCGGACCGGCCCCATCCTCTCTTTCGCGAGCTGGTGGGGGCGGCGCTGTCCCGGGCCCGAGGACGGGCACCCCGCCTGCTCGACCTCGATGTCGTCAACTGAGCCGTCGGGGCCGCCGTTCCGCCGGCTCGACGAGCAGCTGCGCTATCAGGGCGAGCTCATCTCGGTGGCGACGGCCAGCTTCTCGGGTCCCGATGGCGACACCTTCGAGCGGGAGATCGTCCACCACCCGGGCGCGGTGTCGATGGTGCCCATCGTCGAGGAGGGCACGACGGTCCTCCTCGTTCGCCAGTTCCGGGCCGCGGTCGGGACCGAGCTGCTCGAGCTCCCCGCCGGCAAGCGGGACGTGTCGGGCGAGTCGCCGGAAGCCACGGCCCGGCGCGAGCTGGAGGAGGAGATCGGACTGCGCCCCGGTCGGCTGGAACGCCTGGCGCACTTCTACAACTCGCCCGGTTTCAGCGACGAGCACTCGATCGTGTACCTGGCGTCCGAGCTGACGCCCGGTCGGCTCGATCGCCAGGGGGTCGAGGAGCGCCAGATGACGGTGGTCAGCGTGGGGCTCGCCGAGATACCGGAGCTGATCACGTCAGGCGCCATCTGCGACGCCAAGACGATCATCGGCCTGTGCCTCGCCCGCCAGACCCTGGTCCAGTGATCGTCACCGTGACCGCCGACTCCCTGCCGATCGAGGAGACCGAGCTCAGCCGGAGCGCCGAGGAGTTCCTCTCCTGGCTCGCCGTGGAGCGGGGCCGGGCAGCCAACACCCTGTCCGCCTACCGGCGGGACCTCCTCGCCTACGAGGCCTTCCTGCGGGCCCGGCAGGCGCCGCTCGGCGAGGTGGGCGAGAAGGTGGTGCAGGACTATCTGGTCTTTCTGCGAGCCAGCGGCCGCAAGCCGGCCTCGGTGGCCAGGGCCCTCGCCGCCGTGCGCGGGTTCCACCGCTTCTGCCTCGACGAGGGCCACACCGGGGCCGACCCGACCGGCGACGTCGAGCGGGCGCCGGTGCCCCTCGGTCTGCCCAAGGCCCTGACCGAGGACGAGATCGGCGCCCTCCTCGGGGCGGTGGTCGGCAACGACCCGCCGGCCCGCCGGGACCGGGCCATCCTCGAGGTCCTCTACGGCACGGGGCTGCGGATCTCCGAGCTGGTCGGCCTGTCGCTGTCGGACCTGGCGCTCCAGGACGGCACGCTGCGCGCCTTCGGAAAGGGGTCGAAAGAACGGCTGGTCCCGGTGGGCCGCTGTTCCCGGCGGGCACTGGCCGAGTGGCTCGAACCATCGGGCCGCGGCGCCCTCGTCCCGCGTCGGTGGGCCCGTCGCCACGACGCCGAGGCGGTGTTCCTCAACCTGCGGGGCGGCCGCCTGACGAGACAGGGGGCGTGGGCGATCGTCCGTCTCCACGGCGAGCGGGTGGGCCTCGGGGCCCGCCTGAGCCCCCACGTCCTGCGCCACTCCTGCGCCACCCACATGCTGGACCACGGCGCCGACATCCGGGTCGTCCAGGAGATGCTGGGCCACGCCTCCATCTCGACGACCCAGGTCTACACCAGGGTCTCTGCCGACCGACTCCGACAGGCCTACGACCGTGCTCATCCGCGCGCTGGTCCGACCCAGGGGCGGTAACCTTGACCTCCTGTGTCGAACGATGCCCCCACCGTCGATTACCGTGCCCTCTTGGAGGAGGAGCGCGCCCAGCTGCGCGACAAGCTCGCTGAGCTGGGCTTCGGTGACGGCGGCGGCCTCTCCTACGATGCCAATTTCGCCGATTCGAGCCAGGTCACGGCCGAGCGGGGCGAGGCCGAGACCCTCGCCCTCCAGCTGAGGGAGGCGCTGGCCGAGGTGGAGCACGCCCTGGACAAGCTGAGCCAGGACACCTACGGGCGGTGCGAGTCGTGTGGCAAGCCCATCGCCGCGGCGCGCCTCGAGGCCATGCCTGCCGCTCGACTGTGCATCGACTGCGCATCCAACCGCTGAGGACCGGATCCCGTTGGCGTCGGTGAACCGAGGGGCCCGGCAGTACCAGGGCATCGCCGTCCTCCTCCTCATCGTCCTCGTCTACGTGGTGCTGAGCCGCCACGTGCTCTCGGTGGACACCCTGGTCTTCTTGGCCGTGCTGATCCCGTCGATCATCCTCCATGAGGTGTCCCACGGGGCCCTGGCGTTGGCCTTCGGGGACGACACCGCCAAACGGGCGGGGCGACTGACGCTCAACCCGCTGTCCCACGTCGACCCCTTCGGGACCGTCATCCTGCCCGCCCTGATGCTGCTCGTCGGGTTCGGCGCCATCGGCTACGCCAAGCCGGTGCCGGTCAACCCGGGTCGGCTCCGCCACCCGCGCAACGAGAGCCTGCTGGTGAGCCTGGTGGGGCCGGCGGTCAACATCGTGCTGGCCGTGGCGGCGGCCCTTGCCTACCGGGTGGTCGTGGGGTCGACGCCGATCCTCCTCGACTCCCACGGGTTCCCCCAGCAGACCCTCCCCAAGGTGCTGCTCATCCTCGGGTTCGCCAACGTGATCCTGGCCGTGTTCAACCTCATCCCCATCCCCCCGTTGGACGGCTCCGCCGTGGTCGAGCGGATCCTCCCGAGGAGCTGGTGGCCGGGATATCTGCGCATTCGGCAGTTCTCGCTGCCGCTGGTGCTGATCCTCGTCCTGCTCGCCCCGCAGGTGCTCAGCCGGATCTTCGACCCGGCCCTCAACCTGTGGTCCCACCTCCTGGGTTGACCCTGGCCTCGTCCCGCCGGAGCGCGCCCGTGGGCCACCTCGCCCGACGGTTCGCGGGGGCCCTCTCGCCTGCCGGCCCCGACCCGGAGGCCGAGAAGTGGGTCAGAGAGATCCTGAGCGACCCGGAGCTCGCCCTGTGGAGGCGGATGAGCGGACCCGACCGTCGCCACGCCGTGGGGGTGGCACACCGGGTCGTCGCCGCCCTGGGACCCGGCGCAGCCACCCCCGGGGTGCGGGCCGCGGCGCTGCTGCACGACGTGGGCAAGGTCGAGGCGGGCCTGGGAACGCTCGGCCGGGTGCCGGCCACGGCGCTCGGGATGGTCTCGGGGCATCGGCGGGCCGAGCACTGGGCCCGCGGGCGAGGCCCGCTCCGCCGTGTCGGCCGGTACCTGGACCACTCACGGATCGGAGCCGAGCTGCTCGAGCGGGCGGGGAGCGACCCGCTGACCGTCCGCTGGGCGGCTGAGCATCATCTACCGACCGATCGCTGGCACCTGCCGGACCCCCTCGCCAAGGCCCTGAAGGCGGCCGACGACGACTGACCCGGCGGCTCGGCTGACTACTTGTCAGCGCCCCGGCGCGGCAGCAGGCCGATGGCGTCCGAGGCACGGGCGTAGGTCGCCGACGCCACCAGCTCGGCCTTGGCCGACCCGTTGTCCAGGATGGCCTCGACGGCACCGGGGTCAGCCGCCAGCTTGGCGTGGCGCTCTCGGACGGGGCGCAACAGCTCGATGAGAGCGGCAGCGACGTCGGCCTTCAGGGGGCCGTAGGTGGAGTAGCCCTGGGCGGCCTCCTGGGGGCTGCGACCAGTGGCCGCGCCCAGCAGCTCGAGCAGGTTGGAGACTCCGGGCTTGGCCGCCGGGTCGTAGACGACGTCGGCGCCGCTGTCGGTCACGGCCCGCTTCACCTTGCGCTCGATGTCGGCGGGGTCGTCGACGATATAGATCGTCCCCTGGGGTGATTCCACCGACTTGGACATCTTGCGGGTCGGCTCCTGGAGGTCCATCACCCGGGCGGCCACTCGGGGGATGGCCGCCTCGGGCACCGTGAAGGTGGGTCCGTAGCGGTGGTTGAACCGGTTGGCCAGGTCGCGGGTCAGCTCGACGTGCTGGCGCTGGTCGTCGCCCACCGGGACCCGGTTGGCGTCGTAGAGGAGGATGTCGGCCGCCTGGAGCACGGGGTAGGTCAGCAGGCTGGCCCGGACCGACTCCTGGGCGCCACCCTTGTCCTTGAACTGGGTCATACGCCGCAATTCACCTACCGTGGCCGTGCACTCGAGCAGCCAGGTCAGCTGGGTGTGCTGGGGCACGTGGCTCTGCACGAAGAGGGTGCAGACGTCGGGGTCCAGACCGGACGCCAGGAGCATGGCAGCCACGTCGAGGGTCCGCCGGCGGAGCTCCGCGGGGTCGTGGTCCACCGTGAGGGCGTGGAGGTCCACGATGAGGTAGAAGGCGTCGTGGTCGTGCTGGTCGGTGACCCACTGCCGAACCGCTCCCAGGTAGCCACCGAGGTGCATGTCACCGGTGGGCTGTACGCCCGAGAGGACCCGTGTCATGAGGGGCGATGCTACCGGCACCATGCGCGGTCTCCCTCCCGGATGTCGGTAGTGTCGTTCCGTGCCCTACGAGGTCCGCACAACGGTGTTCGAGGGCCCGTTCGACCTGCTCCTGCACCTCATCACGTCCCAGCAGGTCGACCTGTACGAGGTCCGCATCAGCCAGATCATCGACGCCTACCTGGCCGAGCTCGAGCGCATGGAGGTCCTGGACCTCGACGTGGCGACCGAGTTCGCCCTCATCGCGGCGACCCTCATAGAGCTCAAGTGCCGGCGACTGCTGCCGGGGCGCGATGACGTCGAGGTCGACGAGGAGCTCGGCGTCTGGGAGGAGCGGGACCTGCTCCTGGCCCGCCTGCTCGAGTGCAAGACGTTCAAGGACGCCGCCTCGGTCCTGGTGGACCAGATGCACGAGGCGTCCCGTTCGCTGCCGCGCACCGCAGGGCCGGACGAGCGGTTCCTCGGTCTGACCCCGGATGTGCTGGCCGGGGTGGGCCCGACCCAGCTGCGGGAAGCGTTCATCAAGGCCACCGCCGCCCGGCCCCGACCCAAGGTCGACCTCGCTCACGTGCCCCCCGCCAGGGTCAGCGTCGGCGAGGCCGTGGCCGAGCTGGCCGAGGAGCTGCCGGCCCTGGGTACCGTCACCTTTCGCCACCTGACCGCCGATCTCGCGCTGCCGGACGTCATCGTGCGGTTCCTCGCCCTCCTCGAGCTCTATAAGCAGGGACGCGTCGACCTCGACCAGGGTGCCCACTTCGGGGATCTCAGCGTCGCCTGGCTCGCCGCTGTGGACCCTGAAGAGCCCGGGATGCTGGAGATGGTCGGCCCAGCAGGCCTGCCCCAGGGCATCGCCGGTGATGACGAACCATGATCGATCCCCATGCGTCATCGAACGGGGCCGCATCGTCGGGCGACGAGGGGCGGGCCATAGAGGCCGTGCTCATGGTTGCGGCCGAGCCGGTTGCCCCTCACCTGCTGGCCGAGCTGCTCGAGGTGCCTGTCGAGCGGGTGGAGGCCATCTGCGACGAGCTGGCCGACGGCTACGCCCGAGAAGAGCGCGGCTTCGTGTTGGCCCGGGTGGCGGGCGGCTATCGGTTCCAGAGCCATCCGGACCAGGAGCGGTACGTCGAGCGGTTCATGCTCGAGGGCCAGTCGTCCCGCCTCTCGGCTGCCGCCCTGGAGACACTCGCCATCGTGGCCTACAAGCAGCCGGTCTCGCGGGCCCAGGTGGCGGCGATCCGAGGCGTCAACGTCGACGGCGTGGTGCGGGCGCTCACCCAGCGGGGGTACATCGAGCCGGTGGCACGGGATCCCGGCCCCGGCCAGGCCGTGCTGTACGGGACGACAGCGCTCTTCCTCGAGAGGCTGGGGCTCGACCGCCTCGAGCAGCTACCACCTCTGGGCGATTTCGTTCCCGGCCCGGAGGTCGTCGAGGCGCTGGAGGAGGGACTGCGCCCGACCAGGGATGGCTGAACCGGGTTCGGGAGCGCCGGAGCCGTCCCGGGAGGCGGGCCCGAGACCGGCGAGCGGCGAGCGGGTGCAGAAGGTCCTGGCCAGCCTCGGGTTCGGCAGTCGCCGGGCCTGTGAGGAGCTCATCGTCGACGGCAGGGTGCGGGTCAACGGCGAACGGGCCCATCTCGGCCGCCGCATCGACCTGACGGCCGACTCCGTGGAGGTCGACGGCGTGCCCGTCGGCGTGCGACCGGGGCTCGTCCGCTATCTGCTGAACAAGCCCGTGGGAGTCGTGTCGACGGCGACCGACCCCCTCGGCCGGCGAACCGTCGTCGAGCTGGTGCCCGAGCACCCCCGGGTGTTCCCGGTCGGGCGCCTCGACGCCGACACGGAGGGGCTGCTGATCCTCACCAACGACGGCGAGCTCGCCCAGCGGCTGACCCACCCCTCATTCGGCGTCGACAAGGAGTACCTGGCGCAGGTGGAGGGCAAGCCCTCGCCCGGTGCCCTGCGCAGGCTGCGTGAGGGAGTGGAGCTCGAGGACGGGCTGACGGCGCCGGCGTCAGTGGCCTCGGTGAGCCCCGGCCTGCTGCGCCTGGTCATCCACGAGGGCCGCAACCGCCAGGTGCGACGCATGTGCGCGGCCGTGGGCCACCCGGTCGTGCGGCTGGTGCGGACGCGGGTCGGTCCCCTCGTCGACCGGCGCCTGCCCCCCGGACAGTGGCGGGAGCTGTCGGTCGCCGAGGTGCGGCAGCTGGCCGAGGCGGCCCAGCCGGTCCCGGCCAGGGGGACGCCCCGGGGCGGACGGTAGGCTCCGGCATCGATGCCCCCCGCCGTCAGAGCCATCCGCGGCGCCACCACCGTCGATACCGATACCGAGGACCAGGTGACCAGGCGCGTCCACGCCCTCCTCGGCGCCGTCCTGGAGCGCAACGGGCTGGCCAAGGATGACCTCATCAGCATCGTCTTCACCGCCACCGACGACGTCGTCTCGATGTTCCCGGCCGCGGCCGCTCGCACGATGGGCCTGGGCGACGTACCGCTGCTCTGCGCCCGGGAGCTGGCGGTTGTCGGCGGTCAGCCCCGCTGCATTCGTGTGCTCCTGCACGTGACCACCGACCGGGGACGGGACGAGATCGAGCACGTCTACCTGGAGTCGGCCCGCGGGCTTCGAGATGACCTCCCCGGCTGAGCCGGCCCGGGAGGCCGGCCCGACGACCGAGCCCCGCCGGGCGGCAGTGGTCGGTACCGGCCTCATCGGGGGCTCGATCGGTCTGGCCCTGCGGTCGAGGGGCTGGCACGTGACCGGCTCGGACACGGCGCCCGGTCGGGCAGAGAGGGCGCTCGAGCTGGGCGCGCTGGACATCGTGGGTGCCGATCCCGAAGCCGAGGTGACGTTCATTGCCACGCCGGTGTCAGGGGTGGTCGACGCGGCCCGAGCGGCCCTGGCAAACGTCCGACGGGCGACGGGGATCGTCACCGACGTCGGCGGCGTGAAGGGACCGATCGTGGCGGCGGTGGACCATCCCCGGTTCGTCGGCGGTCACCCGATGGCCGGCTCCGAGCAGGACGGGATCGACGGCGCCGACCGCGAGCTCCTCGCCGGCGCCACCTGGGTGCTTACTCCCACGGCATCCACCGACCCCGAGGCGTTCATGCGTCTGCGGGCCGTCGTGAGGTCGCTCGGAGCCGATGTCGTCGCCGTGCCACCCGAGCGCCACGACGAGCTGGTGGCCGTCGTGTCGCACGTGCCCCATCTCACCGCGGCGGCGCTCATGGGACTGGCCTCCGAGGGGGCCGAGCACCATGGCGCCCTCTTGCGCCTGGCGGCTGGCGGCTTCCGGGACATGACGCGCGTTGCGGCCGGCCATCCGGGGATCTGGCCCGACATCTGCGCCGAGAACGCCTCGGCCATCGTCACGGCGCTGGATCAGCTGGCCACCGATCTGTCGAAGGTCCGCGACATCGTCGCCGGGGGCGACCGGTCGGCGCTGATCGGCATCCTGGAGCAGGCCCGGGAGGCCAGGCGAAACCTGCCGACCCGGTTGTCCCGCCCCGAGGACCTGGTCGAGGTGCGGGTGCCCGTGCCGGACCGGCCGGGGGTGCTGGCCGAGGTGACGACGCTGGCCGGCGAGCTCGGGGTCAACATCGAGGACCTGGAGATCGCCCACTCGGCCGAGGGCGACCGGGGCGTGCTGGTCATGGTCGTGGATGCAGACGTCTCCGACCTGGTCCGGGGAGCGCTGTTGGCTCGGGGCTACCGTCCGTCGCACCAGCGGCTCGGATGACTGCCGGCGTCCTCGAGGTCGAAGGGGGCGCCACCCTCCGGGGCCGGGTGCGGGTTCCGGGCGACAAGTCGATCTCGCACCGGGCCCTGCTGCTCGCCGCCCAGGCCGAGGGACGTTCACACCTCACTGGGCTCTCGAACGGCGACGACGTCGCCCGCACCGCCGCCGCGGTCGGTGCGCTCGGGGCGGATGTCGAGGGTGGGTCGCCGGGAACGGTCCACGTCGCCGGCGGTCGGGCCCGGCTGCACGAGCCCGAGGGTGTGATCGACGTCGGGAACTCGGCCACCGGGATCCGACTGCTGGCCGGGTTCGTCGCCTCGTTCGACTGGCTGACTGTGCTGCAAGGGGATGCCTCGGTGGCCCGGCGACCCATGGCCAGGGTGGTCGACCCGTTGCGTCGCATGGGCGCGCGCATCGACGGCCGCGAGGGTGGGACGCTACCCCCTCTGGTTGTTCGGGGCGGGGGTCTGATGGGCATCGACTACGCGCCGCCGGTTGCCAGCGCCCAGGTCAAGTCGGCGGTCCTGCTGGCCGGGCTGGGGGCCCAAGAGGACACCGTCGTGCGCGAGCCCGTTCTCACGCGCACCCACACCGAGGAGCTGCTGTCGGCGTGCGGAGCCAAGGTGGAGGTAAGTCCGGATGGGCACGGCCAGGTCGTACGACTACGGCCTTCGACCCTGTCGCCGCTGACCCTGGAGGTGCCGGGTGACCCGTCTCATGCAGCCTTCTGGGTAGTTGCCGCCTCGATCGTGCCCGGCAGCGAGGTGGTGGTGGAGCGGGTGTACGTGGGACCGGGCCGATCCGGCTTCCTCGATGTCCTGGACCGAATGGGCGCGGCGATCGAGCTGCAGTCCCGGGACGCCACGACCGCCGACATCGTCGCTCGCCACGCCAGCCTCCGCGGCACGGAAGTGACGAGCGCCGAGATACCGGGGCTCGTCGACGAGGTACCGGTGCTGGCGGTGGCGGCGGCGATGGCGGAAGGAGAGACGACCTTCCGCGGCCTGGCCGAGCTCCGAGTCAAGGAGAGCGACAGGGTGGCGACAGTCGGCAGCGAGCTGTCCGCTCTCGGCGCCAGGGTCGAGACCGTGGGTGACGACCTCGTCGTCGTCGGTGGCACCCAGCTGAGGGGAACCAGCGTCCGGTCGCATGGTGACCATCGGGTCGCGATGGCGATGGCGGTGGCCGGCATGGCGGCACAGGGCCGAACCACGGTTGAGGGGTGGGACGCGGTCGCCACCAGCTATCCCGGATTTGTCGCGGATCTCGGGCAACTGACGTGACAGCCTCGCGGGGCGGCAAACCGGTCATCGCCATAGACGGACCCGCGGGTGCTGGGAAGTCGACCCTCGCCGCGTCGCTCGCTGCCCGTCTCGGCCTCGATCGACTCGACACCGGAGCGATGTACCGGGCTGTGGCCTTCGCAGCCCTCCGCGACAGCGTGGATCCATCTGACGCTCGGGCCGTGGCCGAGCTGGCCCAGGGGCTGCGCATCGAGATCGGGCCCGCCGTGCGGGTCGACGGGGTGGACGCCAGTCGCGAGCTTCGGGGCCCCGCGGTGACCAGCGTGGTGTCGGTGGTGGCCGCCAACCCCGAGGTGCGACGTGAGCTCGTGCGCCGGCAGCGCGCCTGGGTCGAGGCCCACGATGGGGGCGTGATCGAGGGCCGCGACATCGCCACCGTCGTGCTGCCCGACGCCGACCTCAAGATCTTCGTCACCGCCAGTGAGTCCGAACGGGCCCGGCGACGTGCGCTCGAGGCCGAGGCCACAGCCCACGATCTCGACTGGTCCACCGTGGCCGCCGACCTGGCGAGACGGGACCACCTCGACTCGACCAGACAGACCTCCCCTCTTGCTGTGGCCGAAGGAGCCGTGGTAGTCGACACCACGGACCGGAGCGTCGAGGAGATCGTCGAGGAGGTGCTGACCCGACTGTGAAGCCGTCACTCATCTTCTACGCCGTCGTGCGGGCCGCGCTCGTCGGGTGGTGCCGGCTGTATCACCGGCTCACCGTCGAGGGGAAGGAGAACGTGCCGACCGAGGGGCCCTACATCCTCGCTCCGGTCCACCGCTCGATCATCGACACCTTCGCCGTCGCCGTGGTGACCCGTCGGCGCCTGCGCTACATGGGCAAGGAAGAGCTCTGGAAGGTGCCCTGGTTCGGCCGCATCATCGACTCCCTCGGGGCCTTCCCGGTCCACCGGGACGCCACCGATCGGGAGGCCTTTCGTCGCTGTGTGGAGGTCATCGAGGGCGGAGAGCCGCTGGTCCTGTTTCCCGAGGGCACCCGCCGCTCGGGCCCGACGGTGACCGAGCTTCGTGAGGGAGCGGTCTACCTGGCCGCCCGCACCGACGTGCCCATCGTTCCTGTCGGCATCGGTGGGTCCGAGATGGCCCTACCCAGGGGGACGCGTTTTCCCCGACCGGTCAAGATCCACCTGGTGGTCGGCGAACCGATCACCGTCAAGGTTGCCGCCGAACCACCGAGCAGCGGCACCTCGGGACGCCGGTCCGACCGCCTGTCGCGCCGGCAGCTGCACGAGGTCACCGAGCGGCTGCGGGCCAAGCTCCAGACGCTGTTCGATCAGGCCCGGGCCCAAGCAGGCGACTGAGCGGCGCCCGGCCGGGACTGCTCAGCTGGCGAGGGCGGAGAGCGCCTCGCTGGCGGCCATGGCTCGATCGTCGGTGAGGGCGGCCGGGGTGTCGGCCGGAGCCATCACCAGGCAGCCCACGGCCGTCGCCACCGCCCGAAGGAGGTCCCGTAGCTCGCGCGGCGGCGGGAAGTACTCGTCCTCGATCGTCACGTCGACGGCCTCGGTGCCGTCCTGGGGCGCCAGGCGGGCCAGGACCGCGTCCACGAGCTCCTCGGGCGCCGAGGCGCCGGCGGTGACCCCGACCGTGCCCGCCAGATCATCCGGAAGTTCCTCTGCCGAGTTGACCCGGTACACGCGGCGGCAGCCGGCGGAGCGCGCCACCTTCTCCAGGGCCCGGGTGTTCGAGGAGTTGGCCGATCCGAGGACCACTACGGCGTCGGAGCGGTCGGCGATGGCCTTGAGCGCCGCCTGCCGATTGGTCGTGGCGAAGCACAGGTCGCTGCGGCCCGGCATCCATAGATCGGGGAACCGGTCCCGGGCCCGCTCCATGATGCCCGTCCACTCGTCGTGGCTGAGCGTGGTCTGGGCCAGCAGGGCCACCGGCGTGCCGGGGTCGGGTAGCGCCGTCACGTCCTGCTCGGTCTCGACCAGCTGCACGGCGTCGGGAGCCACGGCGACGGTTCCCACCGCCTCTTCGTGCCCCTCGTGGCCCACGTACACGACGGTGTAGCCCTTGCCGGCCCGGACCTTCACCTCGTGATGGACCTTGGTGACCAGCGGGCAGACGGCGTTGACCACCACGCCGCCGCCGGCCCGGGCGGCCGCCACTACCTCGGGGGCCGAGCCGTGGGCGCTGAGCATCAGCGGGGCTCCAGGCGGAACCTCGGCCACGTCGTCGACGAAGACGACGCCCAGCCGGCGGAAGCGGTCCACGACTACCCGGTTGTGCACGATCTCGTGGTAGCAGTACACGGGCGGCTCGAAGACGCGCACCATCCACGCCAGCGCCTTGATGGCCATCTCGACGCCGGCGCAGAACCCTCGGGGCTGGGCCAGTAGGACCCGCTGGACGCTCACGTCGGCCCAGGTTACCGGCCGTCCCGCCCTATCCTTGACGCATGTCGCTGCCCAGCGTGGTGGCCGTGAAGGAGGGGTCACCGGCGGCTCGGGCCGGCGTTGCCCCTGGTGACGAGATCGTCTCCATCAACGGCCGGTCGCCTCGCGACGTCATCGAGTACCAGTTCCTCGTCGACCAGGCCGAGCTCGATGTCGAGCTGCGCCGCGGCGGCCTGGAGCTGAGCGCCGCCGTCGGCAAGGACGACGGTGAGCCCCTCGGTATCGAGGTCTCCTCGGCGGTGTTCGACCGCGTCCGCACCTGCGACAACCACTGCGAGTTCTGCTTCATCCACCAGCTGCCGAAGGGGATGCGCCGGAGCCTGTACGTCAAGGATGACGACTACCGCCTCTCGTTCCTCTACGGCAACTTCACGACCCTCACCCGGTTCACCGAGGCCGACCTGGAGCGGGTGGTGACCGAACGGCTCAGCCCGCTGTTCGTCAGCATCCACGCCACCGATCCCGCGGTGAGGGCCCGGATGCTGCGCAACCGTCGCGGCGCCGTCAGCCTGCGGTGGCTGCGGGCCCTGCTCGACCACGACATCGAGGTCCACGGCCAGGTCGTGGTCTGCCCGGGGATCAACGATGGCGCCATTCTCCACGACACCCTGGCCGGCCTCCTGGACCTGTATCCCGATCTCGCCACGGCTGCCATCGTCCCGCTGGGGGTGAGCCGGTACTCCAACGAGGCCGGCATGCGGCCGCACACCAGCGACGAGGCGGCCGCGGTCCTGGATGCCGTGGACGAGTGGCAGCCGGCCTTCGTCGAGGCCGTCGGGCGGAGGGTGGTCTTCGCCGCCGACGAGTACCACCTCCTCGCGGGCCGACCCTTCCCGGAGGCGCACGCCTACGAGGGCTTCCCCCAGCACGAGAACGGCATCGGCATCGTGCGGGCCTTCGAGCGCGCGTTCTGCCGGAAGGGAGCCGCCATCGGAGTGAGGGCCGGATTCTTCTCGTCGATCGATGGTGCTCCTGCCGAGGGCTACCGGGCTCCGCGTGCGATGCCGGTGGTCGCCATGCCCGGTGACGCCATTGGAGCTCCGACTGCCATCATCACCGGCGAGTACGGCGCTGCCGTGCTCGGCCCGCTCGTCGACGACCTGGGCCGGGGCGACGTCAGGATCGTGACAGTGCGCAACGAGTTCTTCGGGGGCAACATCGCCGTCGCCGGTCTCATGACGGGTGAGGACGTGGCCCGGGTGCTGGCCAGCGAGCCCGAGCAGCACCGCTACCTTCTGCCCGACGTGTGTCTGACCCAGGGCCGGTTCCTGGACGGCACCGTTCCGGCGGACCTTCCCCGGCCGGTGCAGATCGTCCCCACCGACGGACGGTCGCTGCGGCGGGCGCTGGACGGCCGGCTCGGGATGCCGATCGAGCGAGAGGGCGAGCAGCGGTGAGCCGGACGCACCCGGTCGTCACAGCCGGCGAGCGCCCCGGAGCCGGCGGCGCCGACGCCGGCGCCAGGCCGATCGTCGCGGTCGTCGGGCGCCCCAATGTCGGCAAGTCCTCTCTGGTCAACCGCATCGTCGGGGGCCGGGTGGCGATCGTCGAGCACCGACCGGGCGTGACCCGCGATCGGAAGGAGCTCGTCGCCGAATGGAACGGTCGGCCCTTCACCCTGGTGGACACGGGAGGCTGGCTGGGCGCTGCCGACGGGCTCGAGGCGCAGGTCAGTGCCCAGGCCGAGCGGGCCGTGCGGGTGGCCGACGTGGTCCTGCTCGTCGTCGACGTGACCGTAGGTGTGACCGACGAGGACGAGGCGGTGGCCGCCTTCCTGCGCCGGTCGAACCGGCCGGTCGTGCTGGTAGCCAACAAAGTCGATTCCGACGTCCGTGAAGCGGACGCGTGGGCGTTCGCCCGCCTCGGCCTCGGCGACCCCTGGATGGTGAGCGCTCTCCACGGGCGGGGGTCGGGGGAGCTGCTCGACGAAGTCGTCCGCCTTCTTCCCGACGAGGTGGCGCCCGACCGAGAAGGCGCGGCGCCGACCGGCACGTCGGTGGCCATCGTGGGTCGGCCCAACGTCGGCAAGTCGACGCTCTTCAACCGCCTCATCGGCGACGACCGGTCGATCACCCACGACCTGCCGGGGACCACCCGCGACACCATCGACACCCTTGTCGAGACCGACAACGGCGCGTTGCGCTTCATCGACACCGCCGGCATGAGGCGGAAGTCCCGAGTCGGCGAGGGCGCCGAGTACTACTCGCTCGTGCGCGGCCTGCAGGCCATCGACCGGTCCGACGTCGCCCTCCTGCTGATCGACGCCGCCGAGGGGGTCACTCATCAGGACCAGCGTCTGGCCGAGCGGGTCGACGCCGCCGGAAGCCCGGTCGTCCTGGTGCTCAACAAGTGGGACCTCCTCGACGCCGACGCCAGGTCGGCCGTGACTGCGGACATCGGTGATCGGCTGGCCTTCCTCGGCTACGCGCCGGTGATCAAGGCCAGCGCCCGCACGGGGCTCGGCGTGCACCGGCTGCTGCCGGCCCTCGGCCAGGCCATCGAGGCCTACCACCAGCGCGTCTCGACGACCCGGCTCAACCGCGTCGTCCAGTCGGCCCAGGCCGCACATCCGGCACCGGCGGGCGCACGTGTCCTGTACGCCGTTCAGGGGGCCAGCGACCCGCCCACCTTCACGCTCTTCGCCAACCGAAGCCTGCCGCCGACGTACCTGCGGTACCTCGAGCGCAAGCTCCGGGAGGACCTGGGCTTCGGACCAACTCCCCTCAAGCTGCGGGTCAGAAGGCGGTCGCGGTGAGCGACCGGGGGGGCGTCCGGCGCCACCCCGCGTTGCCGCCCCCCAGCGGGGTTAGGGTCTCGCCGTGATCGTCCAGCAGCCGGTCCTGATCGGCGTGGCCGTGGCCTGCGGGGTGGCGGCCTACGTGTGGGCCCGTTCCAGCCGCCGGCTTCTGCGCGCCTGCCGGCGCATCGAGCGGGACGTGGTCGACCACGACAGCCCCGACGAGGCCCTGATGCTGGCCCGCTCGGCCTTCGACAAGGACCTCCACACCACGATCCTGTACTCGCTCCTGGGGCTCAGCGCCTTCATCACGGCTTTCCTGCCGCATGCCTGGCTCCAGCTTCCGTTCCTGCTTGTCCTCGTGCCGATCGCCATCTCACTGCGCTACGGGCCGCGGTTCCTCTCGGCGGCCCGGCTGGCCGAGGAACGGTCGCTCTTGGAGCGGCGGGCGGCGGAGGTGCTGGCCCAAGAGGAGCTGGCGCCCATGCGGTGGTCCGAGCGCCTGGCCCCGGCCAGCCTGCCGGACATCGACGGGTTCGATGTGGGCCACGTGTACCAGCCGGGCGCAGGGGCCATGGCCGGCGACTTCTACGACATCGCCCCGACCGCGCTGACACGCCTGGCGGCGGTGATCGGCGACGTGGGGGGACACGGCATCGAGGCCTCCATCACGGCGTTCCAGGTCAAGTACCTGCTCCGGGTGTTCCTCCGTCAGTACCGCGATCCGGGTCAGGCCGTCGAGGAGCTCAACGTGGTGCTTTCCGCCCAGGGTCGGCCCGAAGAGCTGGTCTCACTCTGCGCGGTAGTGTTCGACCAGATGGCCGGCACGTTGCGGTTCGCCTCGGCGGGGCACCCGGCCGCATGGATCTGGCACGGCGGCGAGGTGCGGCCGATGCGGTCGACCGGTCCACTCCTGACCCTCGACCCCAAAGGAAGCTATACGAGCAGGGAGCTCCCGCTCGATACCGGCGACGTCCTGCTGCTGTACACCGACGGGCTGGCCGAGGCCCGCTCGGGGGAGCAGTTGTTCGGCGAGGACAGGGTGGCCGGCATCCTGCGCCGCGATCCCGGCCAGGACCTCACCACGCTCTGCAAGACCCTCCTCGAGGCGGCTCGGGACTTCGCCTCCGAGCCGCTTACCGACGACGTGGCCATCCTCGCCATCCGCCGGACGTGACGGGACGCGACGCGACCGAGCGGGCCAAGGCGGCCGCCGGCAGTGGTGCCTCGTCCGACGGCGACGGTGCTGCTCTCGACATCGGCGCCATCACCCGTCGGGCCATCGACGGCAACCGGGCGACGGGCGCGGAGAAGCTCGCCAGCCAGCGCAAGCTGTTCGTGCGCGACCGCCTGGCGCTGTTGCTGGACGAAGGGTCGCTGGTGGAGGACGCACTTCTGGCCAATGCACTGGCCGGTGACCTACCAGCCGATGGCGTGGTGACCGGACGAGGGACCGTCGCGGGCCGGCTGGTCTGCGTGATGGCCAACGACACCACGGTGAAGGCGGGCTCATGGGGCGCCCGCACGGTCGAGAAGATCCTCCGGCTCACCGAGTACGCGATGAGCCACGAGCTGCCGGTGTTCTGGTTGGTCGACTCGGCCGGAGGCCGCATCACCGACCAGGTCGAGCTGTTCCCCGGGCGGCGAGGTGCGGGCAGGATCTTCTACAACCAGGTCCGCCTCTCCGGTCGGGTTCCCCAGATCTGCTGCCTGTTCGGGCCATCGGCGGCCGGTGGTGCGTACATCCCGGCGTTCTGCGATGTCGTGTTCATGGTCGAGGGGAATGCCTCGATGTACCTCGGCTCTCCTCGCATGGCCGAGATGGTGATCGGCGAGCGCACGACGTTGGAGGACATGGGTGGCGCCCGTATGCACGCCACTATCTCGGGATCGGCCGACGGGTTGGCCGCCGACGACGCAGGCGCCATCGCGGCAGCAAGGGCGTACTTCTCGTACATGCCCCGGTCGTGGCGGGAGGATCCCCCGCCAGTCGGCGCTGTCACATCGGCCAGATCCATGACGGCGGGGACCATCCCGGCCTCGCAGCGAGCTGGTTACGACATGCACGATGTCATCGACGCGTTAGTGGACGAGGGATCGTTCTTCGAGATCAAGCCCGATTTCGCCAGCGAGCTCGTGGTCGGGTGGGCTCGACTGGACGGCGAGGCGGTCGGCATCGTGGCCAACAACCCGCTGCGCAAGGGCGGCGTGCTCTTCGTCGACTCGGCCGACAAGGCCGCGCGCTTCATCTGGTGTGCGGACGCCTTCAACATCCCCCTGATCTTCCTGGCTGACGTGCCCGGGTTCATGGTCGGCAGCGCCGTCGAGCGCGCGGGCATCATCCGCCACGGCGCCAAGATGATCACCGCAGTGTCCGAGGCGACGGTCCCCAAGCTCTCGGTCATCGTGCGGAAGGCCTACGGCGCCGGACTCTACGCAATGGCGGGACCCGCGTTCGAGCCGGACAGCTGCATCGCCCTGCCATCGGCCCAGATCGCCATCATGGGTCCTGAAGCTGCCGTGAACGCCGTCTACGCCAACCGGATCGCAGGGATCGAGGACCCCGTCGAGCGGGCCGACTTCGTGGCCGAGCGCCGGGCAGAGTTCGAGGCGGACGTCGACCTGCTGCGGTTGGCGTCCGACCTCGTGATCGACGCCGTCGTCGAGCCCGAGCAGCTGCGTGACGAGCTGGTCGCCCGGCTGGCCTCGGCCCGGTCCAAGCGAAGGGACTTCACGGAGCGACGTCACGGCGTGCCGCCGGTATGAGCGCTCAAGGGCGGCCGGCGGTCGTGCGGATCCGCGACGTGGGGCCCCGAGACGGGCTCCAGGTGGAGGCTCCCGTGAGCGTCGAGGCTCGAGTTGCGCTGGTGGAAGCGCTCGTGGCGGCAGGTGTGCAGGAGGTCGAGGCGGCCGCCTTCGTCTCGCCCTCCGCGGTGCCGGCCATGGCCGGGGCGGCAGAGGTGATGGCCACGATCTCCCGGCGGCCGGACGTGCGCTATGGGGCGCTGGTCCCCAACCTGCGGGGGGCGCAGCTCGCCCTGGAGGCCGGCGCGGATGCCCTCTCGGTGACCGTCTCCGCCTCGCCGGAGTACAACCGGCGAAATGTTCGCATGTCGATCGACGAGTCCGTCGCCCAGGTCACGAGCATCGCCGCTGCGGTCGGCGGTGTACCGGTCGATGTCGTGGTCTCGTGTGCGTTCGGCTCGCCCTACGAGGGCGATATCTCGCCCGAAGCCGTCGGCGGACTCGGGGATCAGGTGCTCGGCGCCGGCGCCACCTCGCTGACCTACGCCGACACGACAGGGATGGCGACGCCGCGCCGCATCGATGAGCTGCTCGACGAGGTGGGCGTCGACGTGGGGTTACACCTGCACGAGACGAGGGGTACGGCGCTGGTCAACGCCTATGCAGCGTTGGAGCGAGGGGTTGCGCGCTTCGACACCTCGGTGGGAGGTCTGGGCGGCTCGCCCTTCGCCGCCGGATCGGCGGGCAACCTGGCGACGGAGGATCTGGTGCATCTGCTGGACGATTTGGGCGTGACGACCGGAGTGAACCTGGGGCGATTGCTCGAGGCCAGCGCCCTGGCGGCGCGGACCGTGGGCCACGACGTTCCCAGCCGGGTCGCCGCCGCCGGCCCGCGAAGCCGGCTGATCGACGCTCGCTAGACACGAGCGGATCACGGCTACCGCCAGTGCCGGGAGCGGGCCGGTTGTCACGGAGGTTGGCGCGATGCCCTGTTCCACCTTACGTCGACAGCGGTTGTGGCTTTCGACGTAAGGTGGAACAGCGTCAGTTCCCCGAGGCTCCCGACGGGCTCGAGCGTGCGACCCGTCAGTCGGGTGCCGCTCCTTCGAGCTCGGACTTGCGGGCCTGCCAGCCGGTGATCATCTCGGCGAAGTGCGCGGGGTTGTAGACGTCCTCCTCGTAGGACCAGAGACCGTTCCCCGCGTACTTGAGGAGGGTGAAGTTGGCGGCCTGGTGGACGCTGCCGTCGCCCGGGTCGGCCATCCGGTTCCAGATCTGGCACACCACCCATCCGCGCTCCTGGTCGATGACGTACCAGTCGATCGGGAAGTGCGGCATGGCGTTGCCCGGGAACGTGCTCATGGTCTTGGTGATCCACCGGCGGATCGCCTCACGACCCCCGAACCGCCCGAACGCGTGCTCGACGTAGGTGGCGTCCTCGGTGAACCGCTCCGCCCAGGCGTTCCAGTCCCCGGTCGCGCCGGCTCGCAGGGCAGTGCTCTGGTAGTCGGCGAAGGCCTCCTCCAGCTCGTCACGCGTCCATCGGCCCACGCCACCCCTCCATTGCTCGAGCACGTCCTCTGGGCTCCAAAGTCTTTCAGTGCACCGCCTCGTGCCACAACTGAGCGCCCTCAGCGCATGCGACCGAGATCCGTGATGAGCTTCGCGGAACGACGGCGGCCGTAGACGGCGGACACCCCCAGCCCTAGCGCCCAGTAGGCGAGAGCCATGGCGAGGTAGACGACCGAGTAGGCGAGGAAGTGCGGCTGGTAGGGGCCGAAGACCGACGAGCCATCCCTTACGGCTGGTGGCTATCCAGCGAAGCTCGTCGACGAGGTCGCCGAGAAGACCCAATCGAGGTTCGGTCGCCGCCTGGCGACCTATGGCATGACCGTTCGTCATGCCGCCGATCCCAGCACAGTCGGCTCGGCCTGCGCTCTCTCAGTACTTGACGAAGTGGCGTGCACGCTCGCGGGCGTCGTCGGTGCCGGAGTCCGCCTCCCACTCCGAGCGGCGGACGGCGAGATAGGCGCTCGTCAGTGTCGCGCCCAGGGCATCCGTGAGGACCTCGTCCTGCTCGAGGGCATCCAGCGCGTGACCGACCGTGGCGGGATACGGTGCCACCCCGATCGTGTCGCGCTCCTCGGGCGAGAGGCGGTGAGGATCGACCGTGAGCGGCGCAGGAGGATCGAGGCCGCGTTCGATGCCGTCCGTGCCGGCGGCGATGAGTCCTCCGAAGGCGAGATAAGGGTTGCAGGATGCGTCGATCGGTTTGTACTCGAGGTTCGCCGACGCCATCTCGTTTCCCCAGAAGGTCGAAGGAACGCGCACCGCAGCCTCCCGGTTGTCCTGTCCCCAGCACACGTACGCGGAGCTCCAGCTCTCCGGCGTCAGCCGTTGGAACGAGTTGAATGTCGGAGCGGTGAGGCCGAGCAGGCCGGGAAGATGGGCGAGCACACCGGCGACGAAGCGCTCCCCGAGCTGCGAGAGGCCAAAGCGTCCGGTCTGGTCGTGGAAGAGGTTGCGTTCGAAGCCGGCGTCCCAGAGGCTGAGATGCACGTGGGCGCCGTTGCCCGCCTGGTCGGGCCAAGGCTTCGGAGCGAGCGACGCCGCCAGGCCGTGGCCCGCGGCGACGCCGCGGATCGTCTCCCGGACCAGGACCTGGACATCTGCGGCCCGGATCGCCGGGCGAGGGGCGACCGACAGCTCGTGCTGTCCGTGGCCCAGCTCGGGGTAGTACTGCTCGACGGCGATGTCCTGACGCTCGAGCGCTTCCACCATGGCGTCAATCACCTCGGCGGCGGCGGCCATCCCGATGGTCGAGAAGCACAGGCTGTGATCGATGGGAACGAACGAGCTGCCCTCCTGGCGGGCCAAGCTGAACTCATTCTCCACGCCGCAGGAAAGTGCCATGCCGCGCTCGGCCACAACGTTCGCCATCCTGGCAAGGAATGGGCGCGGGCCGGCCTCGTGCGGTTGTCCGTTCAGCGCGACGTGGTCGGTCAGCATGGCTGCGGCGTGCGGAGCGTAGGGCAGCACTGCGAACGACCCCGGATCGGGAACGAGGCGGATCTCGCCGACCGGCCCCATGCCCTCGACCGGTTGGAGCTCGTCGAAGGAGCTCATCGCCTGCATGGCGGTGGTCAGGCCCACCCCGACTCGCATCCGGTAGGCGAGCTGGTCGACGTGGACGGCCTTCCCCCGCACCACCCCGCCGTTGTCGCAGTAGAGAAAGCGGATCAGCCGCACCCCGGCCTGCCGGCAGGCGTGGACGACCCCATCGACTGTCCCAGGGGTCGGCCCCCAACTGCGTTCGGTGGCCACGACGCCTCACCCTAACAAGGGCCCCCCGCGGCCCAGGGGACCAGTCGTGGCGCCCCGTCGGCCTCGCACGGCGGCGTCAACTACGATGTCCCAACACGGGCTGTGGCGCAGCTTGGTTAGCGCGCTTGACTGGGGGTCAAGAGGTCCCGAGTTCAAATCTCGGCAGCCCGACCAGGTCAGAGGCGGTTTCCGCCACAGACGGCACAGACAAAAACCGGGGGTCTGCCTATAGGCCTGCCTTACAGATCAGGGGTCTGCCTACGGACAGCCCCGAGACGCAAAGCGACCCCAGGAAACAGCGCCCTGACCGAGGCGGCCGATCGTCACTTCGTACGCCTATCCGGCCGACTGCTCACCCCACAGGCTCTCGCCGAGCTGCCAGCACCCGAGCCCCTCATCGACGGCTTGCTCATGCTCGACTCGCTCGCCGTGGTCTACGGCCGGCCCGGATCGTGCAAGACGTTCCTCGCCATCGACTGGGCGTTGTCCGTCGCCACCAGCTCCTCGTGGCACGGTCGCTCTGTTGCCACCGGACCCGTCCTGTACGTCATCGGTGAGGCCGCTCCCGGGTTTGGCCGTAGGCAAGCCGCATGGTCGGAGGCGAATCGGGTCTACGGGCTCGACGACTTCGACATGCGCTGGCTGCCCGAGCCGGTCAACCTTCTCGATCCGCCCCAGGTCGACGCCCTGGAGCTGCTTGCCAGGGACAGGCGCCCGGCCCTCATCGTCTTCGACACCCTGGCCCGGTGCATGCCTGGCGGGGACGAGAACGGACCGAGGGACATGGGACTGGTGGTCGACGCCGCCGACCGCTTCCGTCGAGCCACCGGGGCCTGCGTGATGTTCGTCCACCACACTCCAAAGGACGGCTCGAAGCCGCGGGGTCACTCCGCGCTCGAAGGCGCCGTGTCCACGTCGATCGTGGTGCGCGCCGACGGGTGGCGGGTCACGGTCGCCTGCGACAAGCAGAAGGACGCCCTGGAGTTCGACCGGATCGCGCTCGTGCGCCAGCCAGTTGGCGAGAGTCTCATTCTGGCCAGTCCCAGCAGTCCAACGGGCCAGTCCAACGACGAGTCCAACGACAGCCGGTCCAGGGTGCTTGGGACTCTGTTGGACTGCTTCAGTGAGACAGGTTGCACGACCAGTGAGTGGCGGGATGCGGTAGGCGAGATGCCCCGGTCGACCTTCTACTGGGCAAGGAAC
>DATBBR010000076.1 GCA_036270875.1 Acidimicrobiales bacterium | reverse complement strand
GTAGACGCGGCCGGCGGATGCGTCCTCTGCGACGTCCTGCCAGTGTTCGGCGAGCTGCAGGCCCGTGCAGATGGAGTCGGACCAGGCGAACCGGGCCTCATCCGAGGCTTTGAACGCGGCCAGGACGAGGCGTCCGACGGGGTTGGCGGAGAGGGCGCAGTAGGCGAGGAGGTCGTCGAAGGTGTCGTAGGCGCCGACGGACTGGTCCTGGCGGTTGGCGGCGATCAAGTCGAAGAGCGGCTTGGCGTCGGCGCCGAGCTCTGAGACCGACCGGACGGCCGTCGCCACGACGGGCAGCGCGCCCTCCAGGTCCTGGTCGTCCAGCACGGCGACCACCTGCGCCTCGACCTCGTCGAGGGCGGCAAGGCGGTCCCCCTTGTAGGTGTCGCCGATCTCGTCGACGAAGCGGGCGAAGGCGTAGAAGCCCAGGAGATGCTGGCGCACGCCCCGGGGCAGGAGGCGCGAGGCCACGGTAAAGTTCTCGCCGCGGGCCCGGTCCGCGAGGGCAACCTGTGTGCAAGTGAGTGACTGCAGAGTCACAACTTGTACGCGATCGCGCCCCCTCTGTCAAGCTGATGGGGCGCGTGCCGGAGCCACCGGGCGGGGGTGTCGCTCAGACGTCGGGGATGGTGCCCTCCGGCATGTCGTCGGGCGGCCAGTCCGGCCCGACGGACCACGCCAGGACCGTGGCGAACGCGCTCTCGATGAGCTTCAGGCCGGCGTCGATCGCCTCTTCCACCGGCGCGTCCGGACCCGTGAACGGGCGTCCCGCCGTCTCCGCGAGCGTCCTCAGCACTCTTCGGGCCAGGGCGGCACTCGGCTCGTGCCCCTTGGCGGCCCGCGCGCCGAGCTCGAGCAGCATGGGTAGCACGTCGGCGACGAGGTACCCGAACATCAGTGTCGCCTTCTCCTCGTCGCCCCGGACCCCTGCGGGGCCGCCGAGCGCGTCGACGGCGGCCGTGAAGCGCTCGTCCGTCTTCTCGAGGAGCGTTTCGATCGCGGCCGTGAGGAGGTCTTCCTTCGAGTCGAAATATCGATAGACGTTGCCCTTCGCCATGTGGGCCGCGTCCGCGATGTCGCTGACGGTGACCTCGCTGTAGCTGCGTGTCTTGAACGCATCGATCGCCACGGCGACGATGCGTTCCCGGTGCTCGGGCTCCAGGGAGGCCGTGTGCGAGCGGATGGCCAGCAGCGCCTCGAGGTGGCTCTCGTCGTAGGAAAACCGGTTCTGCGCCACGCGGGTCGGCGGGGGGATGAGCCCGCGCCGCCGGTAGTTGTGGATGGTGCTGGCGGGGACCCCGCTACGCGCCACCAGCTCCGACAGCGTCAACCTGTCCACCGAGAGCCTCCCGAAACCCTGTATGGCACCACTTTCCGCAGGTAAACCTACTCCCAGGTGGGCCCGACGACCGAGGGTCGATTACGACGTCAGCGCGTGCTCCAGGAGAAACCTCCCAGCGTCGACCACTCCTCCGACGTCGCCTCCTGCCAGACCCAGAACGACGCGCCGAGGGCGCCCGCATGCTGACTGGCGCTCAGGAATTCGGAGATCTCCGCCCCGCTCGGTGACACCGCCCGTCCGCCCTCATCGGAGAAGTTGAAGGCCTCGCCGATCACGTGCACGGGCCGGAGGGCGAGGAGGCGGGCGACGTCGGTGGCCGCGTCGGAACCGGGATCGGTGCACTCCCAGTACACCATCGGGGCGAACGCGTCGACGTACGGTGCCATCGCCGCGTATGGGTAGCCGCCGTCCCAGTTGGTGTCACTCGGCGGGTAGACCGTCGCGACGACGAGACGGCTGCCCGCGGCCTGCCGCACGAGTTCGAGGTAGACGGCCGCGCGTTGGGCGCTCATCATCACGCCCTCGGTCGACTGCTCGAGGTCGGCGCTGTAGCCGTCGATCTGCTCGCCGTCGGGGCTGCGCCAATCGAGGACCTGCGTTGTCCACTGGGCATCGCCGACGGGGTCCCAGAGATAGGGGAAG
>DATBBR010000075.1 GCA_036270875.1 Acidimicrobiales bacterium | reverse complement strand
CACCGCCGCGCCAGGAGACCAGCGTGCGATCTCTGCGCCCTCGCTGGCGCGCGCGACCCCGTGCCAGAGGTGCACAAGCGGCGCTAGCGACCGAACCTTGTTGCGCTGGATGGCCCCGATGAAGTGCCAGCGGGGGGCGAGACCCTCCGCCGCGGCGGCGGCCGCCTTGCCCAGAAGCTCCCCCGCGTAGCTCTCACCGAGGTCGCGCAGGCCGGCTGCCACCGCCGCTCGCACCACCTCCGGGCCGAACGTCTTCGTCACCCCGACGATCGTCACCCCGGTCGGATCCCCGCCCGCCTCGGAGATGCGGCGGCGGAGCGCGTCCAGGCGATCCTTCACCTGCGCGGCGACACCGGCCGTGCGGTCGGGACTGCCCTCGGCTAAGCCGGCCATACCACGAGCGCCATGCGCTGGCGCTCCCCTCGGGCCCGGTAGGAGAAGTGCGCCGGAGAGCAGGCCGTGCAGACGTCCTCGTCGGTTACCAGCTCGACGCCGGCCGCCCGCAGGGATGCCCGGACAGCTTCGGGAAGGTCGAGCGCGGGCCGACCCGTGGCCGTGCGGGCCTGCACCGCGGGGCCGAGCTGGGCAGCCACCAGGTCCAGGTCGCCGGGCGAGAACTCGTAGCACTCCGCGTGGATGCACGGCCCGAGGGCGGCCTCGATCCGGGTGGCGCCGAGGGCGCGCATGGCCCCAGCGGCGCTGCCGACGACCCCGGCCGTCAGGCCCCGCCAGCCGCCGTGAACAGCGCCGACCACGCCTTCCGGGCTGGCCAGGGCGATCGGGGCGCAGTCGGCGGTGAACACGGCCAGGCAGGCCCCGGGGTGATCGCTCACGAGGGCATCGCCCTGGGCGCCTCCCCGGTGATCGGGATCGCGCACCACCACGACATCGGCGCCGTGCACCTGGGTGACCCAGCTCCACGGCCGGTCGACCAGTGCCCGGCGGCGCCGCTCGAGCGCGGTCCCACCCGCCCTGTCGCCAGCGGGGACCGGTCCGAGATCGCCGTCGGGCCGCCCCGTCCATCGAGCTATGACCGGGGCGGCGGTGAACCTCACCGCGTCGCTCAGGGCCGTGTCTTGCTCACTTGAGGAAGGACGGCACGTCGAAGTCGTCGTCCTCCAGTCTCAGCCCCTCGTCGGATTCGCCGAGCTCGCCCACGGCCAGCCCGTCCTCCCCGCTGCGGTCGAGCCCGAGCCCGCGGGCAGGCTCCTCGCGGATAGGAGCGCCCTCGTCCCATCGCTCGAAGCCGGCGGCGATCACGGTCACCCGCACTTCTTCGCCCATGGCGTCGTCGACGACGCTGCCGAAGATGATGTTGGCGTCGGGGTGGGCCACACCGTGGATGATCTCGGCCGCCTCGTTGACCTCGAACAGACCGAGATCGGGGCCGCCGGCGATCTGGAGCAGGATGCCACGGGCGCCTTCGATCGACGCCTCCAGCAGGGGGCTGGTGATGGCGCCGCGCGCCGCGTTCACGGCGCGCCCGTCTCCGGTGGCGTTGCCGATGCCCATGATCGCGGTGCCGGCGTTGCGCATGATCATCTTCACATCGGCGAAGTCGGTGTTGATCAGGCCTGGCGTGGTGATCAGGTCGGTGATCCCTTGCACCCCTTGAAGGAGCACCTCGTCCGCCATCTTGAAGGCGTTGACCATCGACGTCTTGTCATTCGAGACCGTGAGCAGGCGGTCGTTGGGGATGATGATCAGCGTGTCGACCTTCTCCTTCAACCGCTGGATGCCCTGCTCGGCCTGGACCGCCCGCCGCCGCCCCTCGAACGAGAAGGGTCGCGTGACAACCCCTATCGTCAACGCGCCGACACCCTTGGCGATCTCGGCCACGACCGGGGCACCGCCGGTCCCGGTGCCCCCGCCCTTGCCGGCCGTGATGAACACCATGTCGGCGCCCTTGAGCACCTCCTCGATCTCCTCGGCGTGCTCCTCGGCGGCCTCGTGGCCGATCTCGGGATCGCTGCCTGCGCCCAGGCCCCTCGTCAGCTGCCGTCCGATGTCCAGCTTGACGTCGGCGTCGCTCATGAGGAGCGCCTGGGCGTCGGTGTTGACGGCGATGAACTCGACACCCTTCAGACCGGCGTCGATCATGCGGTTCACCGCGTTCACGCCGCCGCCGCCGATGCCGACAACCTTGATCACGGCAATGTAGTTCTGCGCTGGCCCCGCCATAGGCTGTTCGCCTCCCGTGAGTGTGCACTGCGCGGAATGCGCCGTGTCGTCGCTGTTCACTATCCAGCCTCCCCCGACGGGGATGGGGCTGGGGTCGACTGACGCCTCACTCGTGCACAGCACGCCCGCCCACCAGGGCTCGAGCGCATGTTCCCGACCGTGCGATTGCCGCCCGCCTCGACCTCATCCTCTACCTCGACGGCAGCTCGAGACTCCCGTGTGAAATCCCAAGCCGGCAGAGACGATACGGCCGGCATCAGTGCGCGGTCAAGACATCTTTTGGGTAATCGTCAGGCGCGGCGCGCGCATCCGTCAGGGTGAGGATGAGGCACAGGGCGACACCGTCGGCGCGGCTCCCATCCGTCGACGCCGGTCATCCATGCGTGAGGGCCGGTGCCTCGGGCACGCGCACGTCGATCGTTCGCAGGCTCGCCGGCCTCACCTGGGACAACAGGGCCAGGGTCGCCATCAGCTTCTGCTGAAGCTGCTCGGCATCGCCCAGCTGCACGACGACGCCGGGCATCAAGGTGAGGGCGACCTCTCCGTCAGGAAGGACGTCGACAGAGCTGACCTGGCCCACCAGCGGACGCTGGAGGGCGGTCAACACCCTGAGCGCTGGGTCCGCCGGCGCGGGCAGCGTGGCTCCCAGCGCCGGAAGCTGCGCGACCCCGTGCAGCGTTGGCAGCGCGGTGCCGAGCGCCGGAGGGGGAGACGGCGCCGCCCCGGTCGCGCGGGCGAGGACCCGGCCGGCGCCGTCGGTGACCGCCCAGTCGCCGTTCGCCGCGGTCACCAGGGCAGCCGGGACGCGCTCGTGCAACGAGATGCCGACCGTGGAAGGCCAGTTGCGGGCCACAGTCGCCCGCGCCACCCAGGGCAGCGCGTCCAGGCGCCGGGCCAGCCGGCCCGTGTCGACGTCGACCATCAGCCGATGGCGATCGAGCCCGGTGGCGCGCAGCACCGCTTGACGGCTGGTGTGACGATCGCCGGACACGCTCACGTGACCCACGCTCAACAGGGGCGAGTGCAGGACGCCGAGGGCCGCGCCCGTCACCGCCGTGCAGACGAGCACGGCGAGCACGATCCGCAGCCGGCGCTGGCCCTCCAGCCGCCTTACGGCGGACCGGCGCTGGCGGATGCGGGGATCCATGCGGGGCCTCGGCAGGGAGCTGACAGGCCTGGAGCGCAGCCCGGTCACGCCCGCCACCCTCTCACGCCGCCCGACCGCTGGCCGGGATCCCATCCGCGTGGTTCCCATCCGCTCAGGGTCGAGCCTGCCGAGGGCCCGACCTTCGACGTCACCGTCAGGTGGAGGTCGACGGCGGACGGTTCGGGCTGGGAGCTCTGGCTCTGGCTCAAGCTCAGGTTGACGTTGAGGTTGAGGGTCGGAAGCCGATCAACCTGAGCTCGGTCTCCAGCCGCACGCCGAGGCGTTCGGCGACGACACGACGAACCTCGTCGACCAGGGCCCTTACGTCATCGGCGGAGCCGCCGGGATCGGCTTGGAAGAAGTTGGCGTGCTTGGTCGACACGCATGCCGAGCCGATGCGGTGACCCTTCAGCCCGGCGGCGTCGATGAGACGACCGGCGGAGTCGCCAGGCGGGTTGGTGAAGACCGAGCCCGCGTTCTGACCGCCCGGCTGGTGCTGTCGCCGCCACCGGACGATCTCGGCGATCTCCGCCTCCGATGACGACGCGTCACCGGTCGCTACGGCGAACTCGGCCCACAGGACCACGTGGTGCGGAGCCACGCTCGAGTGGCGGTAGGAATAGTCGAGCCGATCGACGTCCGCGACCCCGTCCTCCCCGCCGTGGAGATCGGCGAAGCAGATGCGCTCGAGGCGCTCGCTCGTCTCCGAGCCATGTCCGCCCGCGTTCATGCGCACCGCTCCTCCGACCGATCCGGGCACGCCCACGGCCCATTCGAGGCCGGTCAGGCCGGCCCGAGCCGATCGGCGGGCCAGCACGGGCAGTCCGACGCCGGCACCGGCTCGGACCCGGTTCCCCTCCATCTCGATCGTCGAGAAGGACTCGCCCAGGGTCACCACCAGCCCGGGGAACCCGGCGTCGGCGACCAGGAGGTTGGAGCCCTTGCCCACGACCAGCACCGGCACCCCGGTTGAGCTCACCGCCTCGCGGGCCAGCCGCAGATCGTCGGCGTCCTCGATCTCGAGCGCCAGCGCCGCTCGTCCTCCGACCCGGTACGTGGTCATTGGCCCGATCGGTCGATCGCGCTCTCCCCGGGCGCCGAGAACAGCGGCAGCCCGCTCGACGGCAGCGCGCCAGCGGGCGCCGCTGTCTACCACGCGGCGTCGACGAGCAGCTCGTCGGGAAGAGATGTGAGGTCACCCGCACCCAGCGTGAGGCACAGGTCCCCCGGTTCGAGGATCCGGCGCAGCTCGGCCAGCACGGCGGCCCGAGTGGGCACGTAGACGACCTGCTGAGCGGGGTGGGCGTCCCGCACTGCCTGCACCACGAGCAGACCCGACACGCCAGGACGAGGCCGCTCCCCTGCCGGGTACACGTCAGTGACGATCAGGATGTCGGCCCCGTCGAACGCGTCTGCGAAGTCGCGCCACAGGCTCGCCGTGCGCGAGTACCGGTGGGGCTGGAATACGCACACGATCCGCCGCCACCCCCCGCTCCGGGCCGCCGCCAGCGTCGCCACCACCTCACCGGGCAGGTGGGCATAGTCGTCGACGAACGTCACCCCTCCCTGGTCGCCGCGGAACTGAAAGCGGCGGGCGACGCCGGTGAAGCGAGCCAGCGCTCGCTGCGCAGCGTCCATGTCTGCGCCCATGGCGAGGGCGGTCACGACCGCCCCGGCGGCGTTGGTGGCGTTGTGCAGCCCGGGCACCGGCAGCTCGAGCCGGCCCAGGCGCCGCCCCTCGTGCTCCAGGGAGAAGCTGATGCTGCTCCGGCGACCCTCCATGTCGACCATTCGATACGTTGCCGTCGGCGCCGTGCCATAGCTGATCGCTCCCACCTGGGCGCCGAGGCGGGCCGCGACCGGGTCGTCGGCGCACACGACCCTGGCGCCGGGCGCCTCGGTCAGAAATGTCTCGAACGCCCTCACCAGGGCCTCGAACGACCCGTAGTGCTCGATGTGATCAGGCTCGACGTTGGTGACGAGCGCAACGTCGGGTGTGATCTGCAGGAAGGTGCCGTCGCTCTCGTCGGCTTCCACGGCCAGCCACTCGCCCTCGTCCCAGACAGCTCCCGTGCCGATCTCGTTGAGCTCGCCGCCGACGATGAACGATGGGCGCAGGCCCGCCTCGACCAGCACCAGAGCGAGCATCGAGCAGCAGGTCGTCTTTCCGTGTGTCCCCGCCACCGCGACCGTTCGCCTGGTGTCGACGACCGCGGCCAGGATCTGAGCCCTGCTCAGCACCGGTATGCCGCGCTCGCGGGCCGCGGCCACCTCGGGGTTCGAGCTGGGCACCGCGCTCGAGACCGCGACCACGTCGGGGCTTCCCAGGTTCTCGGCCCGATGACCGACCGACACCTGTGCCCCGGCGGCGGCAAGACGCTCGAGGGCGAGCGACGTCCTGAGGTCGCTGCCGGTGACCGTATGACCCATCGCCGCAAGTACCGTGGCGATCGCGCTCATGCCGGCGCCACCGATGCCGACCAGATGGATGCGTCGCCGCGCGCGCAGGTCGAAGGCCGTGCCGTCGGTCACCGACGGCCGCTTCCCGGGGCCGGGCGGGCGTGCATCTCGACGAGGGTGGCGACCTCCTCGGCCGCACGGGGGCGTCCGACCTGGCGGGCCCGCCGGCTCACCTCCACCAGGCGGTCCCGGTCGCTCAGAAGGCCGTCGATCTCTGCCGCCAGCCGCACCGCGTTGCAGTCGCCGTCGGCCACGCTCACGGCGGCTCCCGCCTCAGCGACCCGACGGGCATTGGCCGTCTGGTGATCACCCGGCGCGCCCGGCAGCGGCACCAGGATCGCCGGCAGGCCCACCACCGTCAGCTCGGCGACCGATGTGGCCCCCGCCCGACACACCGCGAGGTCGGCGGCGGCGTAGAGCGTCGGCATGCGGTCCTCGTACTCCACCGGGCGATAGAGCGCCGGGTCGAGCCCGAGCGCCGCCGCTCTCGCCGACAGCTCAGGCCAGTCCCGACGCCCGACGATGTGGTAGACGGTCACGTCCTGACGGGCGGCCCACGCCCCGACCAGCTGCAGGGTGGCCTCGTTGATCCGCAGCGCACCGAGCGATCCGCCGAAGACGGCGACGACCTGCCGGTCGGTCGGTAGGCCCAGCTCGTCCCGGGCAGCCTGGCGACCCGTCGGCGAGCGGTCGACAGCGAGCACCTCGGGCCGCACCGGGTTGCCCGTCACCACCGCTCGCGGCAGGGCCGTGCCCTCGAAGGCGACGGCCGAGGCGACCGCGAACCTGCCCGCCAGGCGATTGGCGGCGCCCGGCACGGCGTTCGACTCGGCCACGATCAGCGGTATGCGCAGCGCCACCGCAGCCAGCGCCGCGGGCAAACCGGCGTAGCCACCGACCGAGAGGACGATGGCAGGCCGGCGTCTGGCCACCAGGCGGACCGATCGGGCAACGGCTGCAGCGAGGCCGGGAACGGCCTCCAGGTTGGCGCGGCTGAGACGTCGCTGGATGCCGCGGCCGGGCAACAGGGTGACCTCGAACCCCGCAGCGGGGACGAGACGAGCCTCGATGCCTCGCCGGGAGCCGACATAGTGGATGGTTCCCGCGGGATGCCCGCGGTCCACCAGGGCCCGGCCGACGGCGAGTGCAGGCAGGACGTGCCCCGCAGTCCCGCCGCCGGCCACCATGGCGAACGTCGACGTGGCGACCTCCGACACGGGACGCGGGGACGAGTCGGTGCCCACGGGATCAAGGGTCACGGCGCGACGCGCGTGGGCGTGGCCCGCCGGGCGCGCGCCCGCCGGGCGCGCAGCACGCCGGGGCCGGCGAGACGGTCCGGTCCGTCGCCCCCCGACCCCACCGTGGTCTCGATCAGACCGGCGGCGCTCGGCACGGGCCGCTCTCGCGCCGCCACGCTCAACAGGAGGCCTGTCGCGGCCATGACGATCACCAGCGACGATCCGCCGAAGGAGACGAACGGCAACGGTAGGCCGGTCACCGGCAGTAAACCGATCACGGCACCGATATTGATGAACGCCTGGCTCACGATCCAACACGTGATGCCAATGGCGAGGAAGCGGCCGAACCGGTCTGGTGCCCGGGCCGCGGTGCGGACCCCGAGAAAGGCCAGCGCCCCGAAGAGGCCGACGACGAGGAGGCTTCCGATCAGGCCTAGCTCCTCGCCGATGATGGCGAAGATGAAGTCGGTGTGGGCGTTGGGAAGAAAGCCCCACTTCGCCCGGCTGGCACCGAGGCCCACCCCCCAGAGGTGGCCGGAGCCCAAGCCGACGAGCGACTGGACGACCTGGTAGCCCTGGTCGGACCGGTGGGCCCACGGGTCGAGAAAGGACAGCAGCCGGGCGCGCCGGTAGGGCTCGGCGATGCTGAGGAGGAACGCGCCCGCGGCGCTGACCGTGAACAGGGCTGCGAGCGTTCGCATGCGCGTGCCGGCCGCGAACAGCAGCCCGAAGGCAATGCTGGCCAGCACCAACGTGGTCCCCATGTCGGGTTGCTTCATCACCAGCAGGCCGGCGAGGAAGAACACGATGATCAGGGGCCGCACTGCCATCGCCCACTGCCTGGTCCGTCCTGCCCGACGTGCGAGCAGGTCGGCTCCGAACAACACCAGGGCCAGCTTCATGAGCTCCGACGGCTGGATCCGGAACGACCCTGTCCCGACCCAGCGACTCGATCCGTCGACGAGCACGCCCACTCCTGGGATGAGCACCAGGACGAGGAGCACCAGGGCGAGGCCCACCAGGGGGCCGCTGAACCGTTTCCAGAACCGGTAGTCGACCTTGGCGCACACGACCAGCACCGCGCTGCCCACGGCGACCCACAGGACCTGGCGCTCGAAGTACACCCAGGGCGACCCGTACTGGCGTATCGCCTGTACCGACGATGACGACAGCACCATCACGAGGCCCATCACGGTGAGCACGCTGACGACGGCCACAAGGCCGACGAACGTACCCGACCGTCTCAGCCCGCCCTGAGCAGACTGGGGCACGCCGGTCCCCCGACCCTCGTCTGCATCGACCACGGCGACGCGGGCCCCACGAGCCGTCGCTGCCGAGGAAGCCCGGGGCGACGAGAAGCGGGCGATGGTCCTCGAGGGCCGGCTCACCGGGCGCCTTCGGTGCGGGCCCGCACCGCTCGGGCGAAATCGGCACCGCGCTCGCTGTAGGACCGGTACCAGTCGAAGGAGGCACAACCGGGCGAGAGCACCACCGAGTCTCCCGGGCGGGCGAGATCGCCGGCGAGACCCACCGCCTCGTCCATCGACGTCGCTGTCACGACCGGCGACGCTCCCGCGAAGGCCGCCTCGACCTGGGGGATCGCCTCGCCGATGGCGACGACGGCGCGCACCCGGTCGGCGCCATCCCGCAATGAGTCCAGTCGCAGACCCTTGTTCCGCCCACCGGCGATCAGCACCACCGAGTCGAGCCCGGACAGGGCGGCGAGGACGGCAGCGGGGGTCGTCGCCTTCGAGTCGTCGAGGTAGCGCACCCCACCAGACTCCCCCACCAGCTCGAGCCGGTGGGGGAGCCCCGCGAACGTCCGCAGCGCGGCACGGCAGCCGTCGAGGCTCGCGCCCGCCGCCAGCGCCCCCGCCGAGGCGGCGAGGGCATTGACCAGATCGTGCGGAAACGACCTGGGCAGCTCCTCGGTCCCGACGATTCTCTCGCCGGTCGGCGTGACCAGGGCTCCGCCCTCGAGGTGGTAGCTCCCCTCGGCCCGGCCGAACGTGATGACCGGAACCGGTGCGGACGCGGCCGCAGCCATCACCACAGGGTCCTCGGCGTTGGCCACGGCGACGTCGCCGCTCCGCTGGTTGGCCCAGACTCGAGCCTTCGAGTCCACGTAGTGAGCAAGCGTCGGGTGCCAGTCGAGGTGGTTCTCGGCCACGTTCAGCCACACGGCCACGCTCGGGCGGAACCGCTCGGTGAAGGCGAGCTGGAACGAAGACACCTCGACCACGAGCACCTCGGCGTCACCGTCCACGGCGTCGGCGAGCGGGACACCGATGTTCCCCGCGACCAACGCCCGCACCCCCGACTCGACCAGCATGCGGCTCACCAGCGTGGTCACCGTCGTCTTGCCGTTGGTCCCCGTCACCGCCACGATGGGAGCTTTCGCCCAACGGGCCGCCATCTCCACCTCGCTCACCACGTGGGCCCGGCCGCCGAGACCGAACACCGGGTGATGAGCCGGGACACCGGGGCTGACGACCACGAGCGCAGCACTGGCAGCCAGCTCGGAGAGGGTCTCGGTCGACGGCGCCTCGACGAGCTCGATCTCGAGGTTGGCCGCCCGCTTGCGCACCGCCTCGTCGGGGTGATCGTCGACGGCGATGACGCGCCTGCCGTCTCTCGTGAGTCGCCGGGCCACGGCCTCGCCGGTGACGGCGAATCCCACCACCAGCGCGCTGGCGCGGGGCTCAGGGTCCGCTGACCCCTCCGGTCCCGTCATCAGCTGACCAAGCCGAGCGACAGGAAGTCGGCATAGAAGAGCCCGAGGGCCAAGGCGGTGCACACCCCGGCGAGGATCCAGAACCGCACGATGACTGTCGTCTCTGGCCAACCCAACAGCTCGAAGTGGTGGTGCAGCGGCGCCATGCGGAAGACGCGGCGATGGAACAGCCGGTAGCTCGCCACCTGGATGATCACCGACAGCGTCACCATCACGAACAGGCCCGCGATGACCGGGAGGAGCAGCACCAGGTTCATCTGGAGGCACAGGCCCGCCAGGCCGGCGCCGATCGCAAGCGATCCCGTGTCGCCCATGAAGATGCGCGCCGGGGCGGCGTTCCACCACAAGAAGCCGGCACATGCTCCCGTCAACGCCATCGCCGCCAGGGCCAGGTCGAGGCCCTGGGGCACGTGATAGATGAACGTGTGGCGGAACTGCCAGTAGCCGATCACGGCGAGCGTCGCGAAGGCAAAGACCGCCGAGCCGGCGGCCAGCCCGTCCAGCCCGTCGGTGAGGTTGACCGCGTTGGCCGAACCGATCAGCAACAACACAGCCAGCACGGCCCAGCCCACGCTTCCAAGGGCCAGCCCCGGCGAGCTCGAGCGGGTGAAGGAGAGGTTGGTGCTGACGCCGCTCCAGCGCAGGGCCACGACGGCGAAGGCCACGGCCACAGCCAGCTGGCCGGCGAGCTTGGTCCGCTTGTTGAGCCCGAGGCTGCGATGGCGGCTCACCTTGATCCAGTCGTCGGCGAGCCCAACCGCCGCGCCTCCCCCAAGGGCGAGCATCACCACCAACCCCGACACCGAGAACACGGTCCCGATGCGGGCGTGGCCCACGACGTAACCGGCGAAGACGGCCGCGACGATGGCCAGTCCCCCCATGGTCGGAGTGCCCGCCTTGGTGACGTGGCCGAGGGGACCGTCGTCGCGGATCTGCTGGCCGATGCCCCTGCTTGCCAGCCACCGGATCAAGAGCGGCGTCCCCAGGCCGGCGACGAGCAGGGCGGTGGCCCCGGCGACGAGGAGCGAGATCACCGCCGAGCCCCGGCCGTGTCCTCGATGGCGGATCTCGTGACCACGCGATCGTCGAAATCGATCGTGCGCTCGCCGATCCGCTGCCCGGTCTCGTGTCCCTTGCCGGCGACCACCACGACGTCCCCGGGCCGGGCCGAGGAGACGGCCAGTGCGATTGCCGCCGCCCGGTCGGGCTCGACGACCAGCCGATCACGACGGTCGACCCCGCCCCGCACCTCGGCGATGATCGCCATCGGGTCCTCGCTGCGAGGGTTGTCCGAGGTGAGCACGGCCAGGTCCGCCAGCGTCGTTGCGATCCGCCCCATGTCGGGCCGCTTGTGGCGGTCGCGATCCCCGCCGCAACCGAACACCACGAGCACCCGCCCCTCAGGCTGGGCGGCGTGGCGGGCGGCCGTCAGCGCCTGCTCGAGTGCGCTCGGGGTGTGGGCGTAGTCGACCACGGCCTTGAAGGACTGCCCCGCCTCCACCATCTCGAAACGACCGGGAACACCCCGTACCGCCGACAACCCCTCGGCCACCACGCCAGGATCGATCCCCATCTGGCGGGCCGCGGTGGCAGCAGCGAGAGCATTGGCAACGTTGAACCTTCCGCTGAGGTTGAGGGTTACAGGTCTCCCCTCCCAGCGGAAGGTGCTTCCGACCGCCCCCACCTCGAGCTCATCGGCGTCGGCCAGGGAGAAGGACCGAAGGCCGATCGGCGCCGACTCGAGCAGCCGACGACCCCAGGGGTCGTCGGCATTGACGACTCCCGTGTCCGTACGCGCCGGTGTGAACAGCAGAGACTTGGCCGAGAAGTACGCGTCCATGGTGCGGTGGTAGTCGAGGTGGTCCTGACTCAGGTTGGTGAAGACGGCCACGACGAAACGGATGGCATCGACCCGGCGCTGGATCAACGCATGCGACGAGACCTCCATGGCCACGGCCACCTGCCCCGCGTCCCGGTAGGACGCGAGGCTACGTTGCACCGACGGTGCGTCGGGCGTCGTGAGCCCGCCGTCGAGAGTTCCCACCACCGCGGTCGGCCAACCATTCGCCTCGCAGACCGCCTTGAGTAGATGGGTGACCGTGGTCTTGCCGTTCGTGCCGGTAACACCAACGACGCGAAGGCTGTCAGCCGGATGGCCATGAAAGGCCGCCGCGACCTGGGCCATTGCCGCCCGCGCCTGGCCAGCGCCCACACAGACCTGCACGACATCGAGCGGGAGCAGGCGCTCGCACAGCAGCGCCGGCGCGCCCGCAGCCACGGCCTCCGGCGCGAAGTCGTGGCCGTCGAACCGGTCGCCGGGGAGGCAACAGTACAGCGCCCCGGGAACCACCTCGGCCGTGTTGAAGACGATGTCGCGCACATCGACGCGAGCTGGATCCCCTCGGGTCTCCACCACGTCGACCTGCCCGAGTAGTCGATCGAGTCGCACGGGCCCGACGATCCTTATCTGACTACTGCGTGTGTCTGGTCGTACTTGACCCGGCGAGCGTAGTGGGCGGGCTCGTCGGCGGCCTGTTGGCGTTCCCTGCTGACGGCACCGGGGGGGCCGGCTGCGCGGGCGCCGGGAGTGCCTGGGGCGCCGCGGGCGGGACCCCGAGCCGGCGCAGGTCGTACTGGGCGATCTGGGCGAAGACGGGGGCGGCGACCACCCCGCCGAAGATCGGCGTCGGCTGGTCCAGCACCACGATGGCCGTGAGGGCGGGGCGCTGGGCCGGCACGAACCCGACGAATGTGGCCATGTAGGCACCTGGCTGATAGCCCCGCCCGTTCTCGAGGGGCTTCTGGGCGGTGCCCGTCTTGCCGGCCACCGAGTAGCCCGTAAGGGCAGCCGTCGTCCCTGTCCCCGACTGCACGACCTGTTGCAGCATGGTTGTCAGCTGCTGGGCGGTGCCCGAAGAGATGATGCGGTGCGGCTGCTGCATCGACGCGGCGTGCTGGGTCCCATCCGGGCCGATGGTCGCCTGTACCAAGCGGGGCGGCACGAAGTTCCCTCCGTTGGCCACCGCGTTGTAGGCATCGAGCATCTGCACCGCGGTCACCGCCTCGCCCTGGCCGATCGGCACGGTCGCGATATCGGTACCAGACTCGTGCGCCGGGTCCAGCAGCAGGCCCGCCGACTCGCCGGGAAAGCCGAGCCCGGTCCGCTTGCCCAGGCCGAAGGCCCTGAGGTAGGAGGCGAGCTGGTCCTTGCCGAGCTGCTGGGCGATCCCGATGGTGCCCACGTTCGACGACTGAGCCAGGATGTCGGAGACCGACATCGACTGCGTCGAATGGCCCTCAGCGTCGTGGAACGTCGAGCCCGCCACCCGCACCGTGTCGGGCACCGAGAAGCGCTGGTCCGGAGTCACGACGTGGTTCTGGAGGGCCCCACCGATGGTGACGACCTTGGTGACCGAGCCTGGCTCGTAGACGTTCGTCAGCGCGCTGTTGTTGGGCGCCTGCCCCGGAGGCGCGCCGTTGGCGCCGGCCACCATGTTGGCCATGGCGAGGATCTCGCCGCTGTGCGAGTCCATGACGACGGCGATGCCGCCCCGTGCGTTGGACGTCACGATCTCGTTGCTGAGGGCCTGCTCGGCGTCGAACTGCAGTGAGCGGTCGATGGTCAGCACCAACCCCTGGCCGGGCTGGGCCGACTGCACGACGCGCCCCCCGGGGAGCTGCCTGCCGTTGGGGTCCCGTTCGACCACGGTGCTGCCGGCGTGGCCCGCCAGCTGCCGGTCCTTCTGGTACTCGACGCCCCCCAGGCCGTGCCCGTCGGTCCCGACCTGGCCGATGACCGACCCGGCCAGGTTGCCCTGGGGCAGAAAGCGCTTGGGCTCTGGGAGGAAGGTGAGCCCGGGGAGGCGCAACGCCTTGACCTTGGAGGCGATGTCGTCAGGTACTGCTCGGGCCAGGTAGACGAAGCCCGCGTTCTGGCTCAGCTGCTGCTGGAGGTTGGCGGGGTCCGCGCCGAGGATGGGCGCCAGGGCCGCGGCCTCGGCTCTCGGGTCCGAGACCTGATGGGGATCGGCGACGATGGTCGTCTGGATGACGGACATGGCCAGCGGCTCGCCGTTGCGGTCGACGACCGGGCCCCGCAGGGCCGGGACGGTCACGGTGTGGAGGAGCTGGGCCTGGCCGACGGCCGCGTACCGCCCAGCCGAGATGCCCTGGACGTACATCAGGCGGGCCACGACAGCCACGACCAGAAGGGCCATCACCAGAAACATCACCGCCAGGCGCCGGCCATGCGTCGCCGTCCGCTTCGGTGGGCGGGTGCGCTGAATCGACCGGATCGCAGGGCCGACGCCGTCCGCGCCGGCGGACCTACCGGGTTGGCCCCTCGACTGGGTCGGTCTGCCGGTCCTGCCGTTCCTGGCGGCCGGTCGCTCCCGTGGACCAGCCTCTCGCACCGTGGGACCCGGGCTCACCGGTGCGAGGAGCCCGAGACCGTGGAGGGAGTGGTGGACGGGGGCGAAGCTGGCCCGGCGCGGGCTGGGCCGGGAGGTGGGGACGGTCCCGCCGGTGCCGGCGCGCCGGCGGCCGGGGAAGTGGGGCTGGCGGCTGGAGGCGAGGGGGCCGGCAGCGGCGGCGGGACCGCACCGCTGCCAGTGGTCTGCACGGGCGCCCCGCTGCCCGAGAGGTAGGTCAACCTCGAGGGCACCACCATGCCGAGGCGCTGCTCAGCCTGGGCGACGATCCGCGCCGGCGACTGGAGTTGAGCCAACTGAAGCTGGAGCTGGCCGCGCTGGGCCAGAGCGGCGTTCCGCTGCGCATCCAGCCGATCGAGCCGCAGCTGGTCCTGGGCGATCATGACGTTGATGGCGACCACGCCGAGCAATGAGCCCGCCACCAAGGACGCCGCGACCGTCAGGGTGAGCCGAGCTCGACGACGACGGGCCTTCCGCCCGAGGTGCTCGGTCGGAAGGATCCGCAGAGGTGCCCGCCCCGGTCGTGGGTCCGGGGCCGGGGCTCCTCCCAGGCCGGCCTCCCGGGCCGGGCGTGGGAACGTGATCACACTGTCGCCCTGGCTGACCGTCACGAGCCCGACTCGCTGTCGTCGAGACGCTCGAGGGCCCGGAGGCGGGCGCTGCCAGCCCGGGGGTTGGCCTCCACCTCCGCCACAGCCGGCCGTCGCGCCCCTCGCCCCACCAGGCGACCGCGAGGGCGAGCACCGCAGACGCAGGGAAGCCCCGGCGGGCACGTGCAACCGCCGGTGACCGCCTCGGCGAAGCGGCCCTTGACGAGGCGGTCCTCTCCCGAGTGGTAGGAGAGCACGAGACAGCGTCCGCCGGGAACGAGCAGATCGATGGCCGCGTCGAGGGCCCGGTCCAGCGCGTCGAGCTCGGCATTGACCTCGATGCGAACGGCCTGGAAGACCCGCTTGGCGGGGTGACCGCCGCGGCGGCGGGCCGGAGCGGGAATCGCGTCTCTCGCCACGTCGGCCAGCTGCCCCGTCGTCTCGACGGGGCGAGCAGCCACGATGGCGGCAGCGATGCGACGAGCAAACCGTCCTTCGCCGTTGGCCGCGAGCAGCCGGGCCAGCTCGGCCTCGGGAAGCCCGTTCACGACGTCGGCCGCGGTGCGGACCTCGCCGGGGTCCATGCGCATGTCGAGTGGAGCGTCGTGACGGTAGGAGAACCCTCGAGCCCCGTCGTCGAGCTGAGCCGAGCTCACACCCAGGTCGAAGAGCACGCCCGATATCGGCGCCAGCCCGACCTCGTCGACGACCTCACTGAGTCGATCGAACCGAGCCTGACGAACGAGGGCGCGTTCCCCGTACGGGGCGAGGGCGTCCGACGCCGCGGCAACGGCCACTGGATCTCGATCGATCCCCAGCACGGTGAGTCGGGGGTGGGCGTCCAGGATCGCCTGGGCGTGACCACCCCCACCCACCGTGGCGTCGACGATGACGCCGGAGGGCACCGGGGCGAGCAGTGACACCACCTCGCCGGTCATGGCCGGTCGATGCTCGAACGCCCGGCTCATCTGCAGCCCCTCGACCGGCAAGACGCCGTCGGGTTGTCTCCCCAATCGACCGGGATGGAAGTGGGCGGAGTAGGGGTCTTCCACCTCGCCAATCGAGGGGCTGCGCATGAGCCAGGAACTGGTGTCGGGTGCTGTGTCGTGTGGTGTGATCTCCGTTTCCTCTCGTTGCGAGCCGTACCGTGCCGCCGGTGTCAGCCGGAGACTGGCTCGCTGTCTCCCTCCGTGAGCCGCCGTTCCATCGGCTTCACTCGCTGGTCCCACGCACCTGGGTTCCAGAGCTCCACCCGGTCGATGGCGCCGTGCACCAGCACGTCGCCGTCGAGACCGGCGAAGTCCCGGAGATGCGCCGGTATGGCCATCCGACCCTGCCGGTCGATCTCCACCTCGTGCGAGCCGGAGGCCCACACGCGGGCCAGGTTGCGCTGACCGGGACCCTCGCTGGCGCTCTGTTGCATGCCGATCATCTGCTTCTCGAACTCGTCTGGGGTCCACAGGGCCAGGCATCCGTCGTGGTATTGGCTCAGGTAGCCACCGTGCTCGAAGTGCACCCGAAATTTGGCCGGAAGGATCACCCGCCCCTTGGCGTCGAGGCCGTGCTCGAACCTGCCGAAGAATCTGGCCATTGGTGATCGCTCCCACGACACTCCCCAAAACCCTGAGGACCCTCCCTTTCACTCCACTACCCGCCACCGTACGCCCCCTCCCTCCCTTCGTCAACACCATGGGGCACCACTCGCTCTGGATCCCTCCGGCCGGCCTCCCTGGCCGGCGCCAAAGCGAATCCACCCTGACGCGCGAGGCCCGAGGATTGGTGGATGCAGGGGCTCGGCGGTCACCGCCGAGCAACACGAGGCGCCAGCGGGGCGGCTCGGCATCTACACCGCGCGTTCCACCTTTGGTCGAAAGAGGGCGCAGCACGCACCGGCGCTACGGCCCATTTCGACAAAAGGTGGAACGCGACCAAACCCCGGACGCGCCATGGCGCGGTGGCGCGAAGTGGAGGGATCACGCCCGGCCGATCAGGACGGGAGGTGCTCGATGAGGCTCCGCTCGATGTCGACGACGCGCCGCGCCGGGCCGAGGCCGGCCGCGGCGGTGCCGAGTGTCACGGCGCCCTCGGCCCGCTCCGTCTCAGAGAGGTCGAGCACCTCGAGGAGCCGGGCCGCGTCCCACCGGAGCAGGGCCGCGCATTGGAAGGCAGCGCCAGCCCGCGTCCGGCGCTGGGCCATCCCGACGACCTTGCGACCCTGCACCGTGACCTCGCCTGCGCCGGTCCCGGCGAAGCACACCTTCGCCGACCAGGCGGTCGTGACCGCCGGGCCGCGATGCACGTCCGCTCCGTCCACGCCGAGCGCGGTGAGGGCGTCGGCCCATGCCTGTCCCAGCCACCAGAAGGCCCGCCCAACGTCGCCCACCCAGAGTGGGTCATCGCTGGAGACGGAGACCTCGACCCAGGCGAGGGCGCCGGGTTCGACGAGCACCGCTCCTCCCCCACTCCGGCGCCGGACGACCTCCAGCCCGGACGAGGCGGCGCGGGAGTGGTCGACATCGCCGTCGGGTTGGGTGCTGCCGAGCACGAGGGCGGGGCGGCTCACGCGACAGAGCGTCACCGTGCGCGGCGCGTTCACCCGGTCCCGGTGGTGCAGCTCGCCGGCGCTGCCGGCGAGCTCGACGACGCTCCACGGCGGCGTGGCCGCGCCAGCGGGCACGGACCGGTCGGCGAGGCTACGCCGACGCCGACAGGGAGGCCGACCCGAGGTACGGCTCCCAGTCGGGACGCAGCCCCCCTGTCGCCACGAGGAACCACACCCGCTCGCGTGGCTGCGCTGGCGCCCGACGGAGGGTCAGACCGACCTCGTGGACGAGGCGGTCCTCCTTGCGGGTGTTGCAGCGCCGGCAGGCGGCGACGACATTGTCCCAGGTGTGGGTGCCACCCCGGCTACGGGGAACGACGTGATCGATGTTCTCCGCCGCCGCACCGCAGTACTGGCATCGGTGGCCGTCGCGCGCGAACACAGCCCGGCGGTTGAGGGCGACCCGGCTCTGGTACGGCACCCGCACGTAGCGGGCCAACCGCACGACCGAGGGCTCGGGGAACGCCACGCGCGCCGCCCGAAAGTGACGCTCGGTGGAGTGGATCAGCTCGGCCTTCTCGTCGAGGAGCAGCATCAGCGCACGGCGCGACGGGACGATGGACAGCGGCTCGAAGGTGGCATTCAGCACCAGAGCACGCGTCACCGCCACCATCCCCGCCGGCTAGGCCACCGCGCCCCGACCCTGGCGACCGTCGCCGGCGCGCCGGGCAGGGGCCCATGGTGGTGGTGGCAAGGGCATCGCCGCGAGAGGCTAGCGCGCTGCGACCCTCGCTTCGCGGCACCAGGCCAGGTACTCGACGACATCGTCGGCCTCGATCTTTGCCTCGGGGTCGCCGTAGGCCGTCTCGAGCCGGAACCGGAGGTAGCCCGGGTCCGGGAGCGGGATCGGAGGCCACCGCTTCCACCAGCCCGGGCGGGCGAGCACGGCCACCTGGATCACCACTGTCCACCAGAGCGCCGGCCTCACCAGGACAGCAGCCGTCGCATGCCGGGGGATCACGGCGCCACGACCCCGCCGAAGGCCGGTAGGCGTTCCAGGCCACGCCACCCGACGGCGCCTGCGCCTACGAGCGGTCCGGCCGCTCCGAGGCCGGCGGGAACGATCCGCGTCCCGACCGAGAAGTCGAGCCGCGCCAACGAGTCGAGCTCGGCCTGGGCCGCGGCAAAGAACGGAGCCCCGAACCCCAGCGCGACCGAACCGGCCACGACGACGAGCTCGAGGTCGAGGAGATTGACGACCGAGGCCACCGCCTGGCCCACCAGGGTGCCGGCACGGACCGCCACGTGGGACCCGGCTAGGCGCGCGGATCGACCGGTCATGGCCTCGATGGCGGTGCCCGAAGCCTCGGCCTCCAGACAGCCGCGTCCCCCGCAGACGCACGGCCGGCCTCCCGGCGTCACGATCACATGACCAATGTGACCGGCGTTGCCGTCGGCGCCGTCGAGCAGGCGTCCGTCGAGCACGATCCCACCGCCGACCCCGGTCGAGACCACCATGGCGAGGAAGTTGGACCGCCCCGCAGCGGCCCCCGCCCACCCTTCACCGAGGGCCAGGGCTTTGGCGTCATTGTCGACGAAGGTGGGCAGAGCACAGGTCTCGGCCAGGCGGCGGCGCAACGGGAACCGGCGCCAGGCGGGGATGTTGAGCGGCGACACCTCTTCGCCGCCGCGGCGCATCGGACCCCCGCACCCGACACCACAGACGACCGGCCGGCGCCCGCCGGTCGCCGCGACCCGGCCGACGAGGCCCGCCGTGGCCGCGAACAGCTCTTCGGGGTCGTGGACCGTCGGCGTGGGGATGATCTCCTCGGTCAGGACCCGTGCGTCGGTCCCGATCAGCCCGGCCGCCAGCTTGGTGCCGCCGATGTCGACGGCCAGGCAGAGCTCCACCGGCCCACGCTAACCGTCGACCCCGCTGACGAGGGGGCCTCGCCCGTTAGTAGGCTCGTTTCTCGATGACGCGGCGCGGGAGGACCTAGAGCGTGGCGACCGAACGGACCGCCACGCGCCGAGCCTTCGACTTCATCGGTTGCTTCGAGGGCATCGTCGACAACGTCGAGCGGGTCATCCAGGGCAAGGACGAGGCCGTCCGCCTGGCCCTTGTCTGCCTCGTCGCCGAGGGCCATCTCCTCATCGAGGACGTGCCCGGCGTCGGCAAGACCAGCCTGGCCAAGGCCCTCGCCACCTCGCTCGACCTCCAGTGGCAGCGGATCCAGTTCACCCCCGACCTCCTGCCCTCCGACGTCACGGGGGTCAACGTCTACAACCGGGCCAACGGCAGCTTCGACTTCCGCCCCGGCGGGGTGTTCGCCAACATCGTGCTGGGTGACGAGATCAACCGGGCCTCCCCGAAAACCCAGTCGGCCCTGCTCGAGGCCATGGAGGAGCACCAGGTCACCGTCGATGCCAATACCTACCGGCTGCCCGCGCCGTTCATGGTGATCGCCACCCAGAACCCGATCGAGCACGAGGGCACCTATCCCCTGCCCGAGAGCCAGGTCGACCGCTTCCTGATGCGGGCCCACATGGGCTACCCGGGGCGGCACGCCGAGATCACCATGCTCGACGCCCACGGCTCCGGGAACGTCATCAGCCACCTCCATCCGGTGGCCGACGAGACCGACGTGGCCGACATGGTCGCCCAGGCCCACGCCGTCTTCGTCGCTCCCGCCCTCAAGGGCTACATCGTCGACCTCGCCGCCGCCACCCGCGCCCACCCGAGCCTCGCCCTCGGGATGTCGCCGCGCGCCGCCCTGGCCCTGCAGCGGGCGGCGCGGGCGTGGGCGGCCGCCCAAGGGAGGGACTACGTCACTCCCGACGACGTGAAGTCGCTGGCCAGGCCGGTGCTGAGCCACCGTCTGGCCCTGGCTCCGGACGCCTCGGTCGGCGGTCTCGGTCCCGAGGACGCCCTCGAGGAGATCCTGGCGTCGGTGCCCGTGCCCACCGGCCGGGCGGCCCAGGGATAGGGCACAGGGCCCGACGGGGTGCCGACTCGCCGCGGCTGGCTGATCGCAGTCGGCTCCCTCGTCTCGATGCTGGCCGGCCGGTTGGTCGGCATGGTCGAGCTCTACGTGCTGGGGGCTGCGGGCCTCACCCTGGTGATCGGCGCCGTGATCTACGTCCACGTCCTGCGCTGCCAGCTCGAGGTGGCCCGCACGCTCCACCCGTCGCACATCCACGCTGGAGGGACCAGCCTCGTCCAGCTCGCCGTGCGCAACGTGGCCTGGCGGCGCTCACCCACCCTCGTCGCCTCGGATCCCTTCGACGGCGGCAAGCGGGTCGCCCGCTTCCTCGTGCCGCCGCTCGGCGCGGGTGACTCGGGGAGGGCCGCCTACCGGGTCCCAACCGAGCAGCGGGGGGTCTTCGGGCTCGGCCCCTTGGCGCTACAGCTGGGCGACCCGTTCCGCCTGGCCTCACTGTGGTTGAAGGGGGCGCCCGCGACCCGTCTTGTCGTGTACCCGAGGATCGACAAGATCCCGCCGCCCCCGCACACCCAGGGTGACGACCCGCGCGCCGGCGCCGACCACCGCTCCTTCCTCAGCCGACGGGGCGAGGACTTCTACGCACTGCGGGCCTACCAGGTCGGCGACGACCTGCGCCGGGTCCACTGGCCGTCGACCGCCCGACTCGACGACCTCATGATCCGCCAGGAGGAGATGCCTTGGCAGGGGCGGGCAAGCGTCCTGCTCGACCTGCGCAAGGCGGTGCATGCACCGGAGTCGCTCGAGCTGGCCGTGTCGGCCGCGGCCAGCGTGGTGAGCTCGGTGTCGCCCGGTCACGCCCTCGTCCGGCTGTTGGCCACCGACGGCACCGATTCCGGGTTCGCCGCCGGCCGGGCCCACGTGGAAGCGGTGCTCGAACGGTTGGCCGAGGTCCGCATGACATCATCGGGGAGCCTGCTGAACGAGCTAGGGGTCCTCAGCCGCGCTCCCGGAGGAGGGGCGCTCGTGGTGGTGACGACGTCGCTTGCCACCGATACCGATCTGGAGCGCATCGCCAGGCTCCGCAGCAGCTTCCCGACGGTGATGGTGGTCGTGATCGACGACGCCGCGCCGGACGGGGCGATGACCCGCGGGGGGACCCGGCGGCCCATGCCCGGACCCGTCATGCCCATCCGGGTGACCGCGGGGCGGCCTTTCGCCACGGCCTGGTCCGAGGCGCTCGGACGCAACCGGCCCCTGGCCGGGACCTACGGGGGGCGGCGGTGACCGCGTCGCGTCCGACTGCGCCGCGCCAACCGCGGCGCACCGCCCCGCCAGGGGCGGAGACGGTCCGCTCGTCGGCGATGGCGTCCATTCCGACCACGGTGGCCCTCGCCATTCTCACCGTGGTCACCGGCGCGGGTATGGGCCGGCTGTTCAACAGCACCTCCTACCTCGGTCCGGTGGTGGGCGCCGCCATCGCCGCCCACGCCTTGGCCTGGCTCTGGCGCCGGCTCGGCCTCGGCACCGTGGCCGCCCTCCTCCTTTCCGCCGCCGGCATCCTCGTCGTGACCACATGGGTCGCGCTTCCCCACACCACCGTGGCCGGACTGCCCTCGGCCACCACCTTCCACGAGTTCAGCTCCCAGCTCGCCCAGGCCCACCAACAGCTGCAGGAGCTCACCACCCCCGCGCCAGTGACGGCCGGCTTCCTCCTGGGCTCGGTGCTGATCGTTGGCATCCTGGCCGTGCTGGCGGACTGGGCGGCCTTTCGCCACCGCTCGACCTTCGAGGCCGTGGTGCCCTCCCTCGCTCTGTTCATCTACACCGCCGCCCTGGGCACCTCACGGGGACGGACACTGGCCGTCTCCATCTACCTGGCCGCCCTGATCGGCTTCGTGCTCGTCGCCGAGAGCAGCCGGCAGGCGTCCACCATGCCCTGGCTGACGAGCCGGGCCGGCCGGGGCCTGACCCCGCTGCTCCGCGGGGGCGCCACGCTCGGCGTCGTCGCCGTGGCCGCGGCCCTCATCGTGGGTCCAAATCTGCCCGGCGCCCGCGCTGCGGCGGCCCTGGATCTCCGCCACCTGACCCAACCGGGACCCAGCCAGCGCACCACCATCAGTCCGCTGGTCGACATCCGGTCCCAGCTCGTGAAGCCAGCCGACGTCGAGCTGTTCACCGTCGCCTCGACGACCCGGACCTACTGGCGACTCACCTCTCTCGACAGCTTCGACGGCGCCATCTGGTCGGCCAACCAGTCCTACCGGTCAGCCAGCACCGAGCTGCCGTCGTCGGCCGCCGCCGCACCTCCCGGCGTGGCGCCCGGAGTGAAGCAGGCCTTCAGCATCTCGAACCTGGCCAGCGTCTGGGCGCCGGCCGCCTATCGGCCGAGTCGCCTGATCGGTCTCCCGGGCGCCAGCTACAACCCCGAGTCGGGCAGCATCATCACTCCATCGGCCACCCCCGACGGGCTGACCTATCAGGTGACCTCGGACATTCCGCGTCTCGACGGGGCCGAGCTGGCCCAGGACGGAGCGGCTCCGGCCGGCACCGACGTCGCCCACTACTTGACCCTTCCGAATGGCATTCCGGACTCCATCCGCCAGACGGCGGCGCAGATCGTGCGGGACCAGGGATCCGACTACGGGAAGTCGCTCGCCCTGCAGAACTGGTTCCGTGACAACTTCCGGTACAGCTTGAGCGTCCCGCCCGGTCACGACGACAACGCCATGCTGCGCTTCCTCTCGGCCCGACAGGGCTACTGCGAGCAGTTCGCCGGCACGTTCGCGGTGATGGCCCGGTCGGTCGGGCTGCCGACTCGGGTCGCCGTCGGCTTCACCCCTGGGCAGCTGGAGTCCGACGGCCAGTACCACGTCCGAGCCCTGAACGCCCACGCCTGGCCCGAGGTTCTCCTGGGCCGGTACGGGTGGGTCAGCTTCGAGCCCACACCCGGACGGGGCGAGCCGGGCGCGGAGGCCTACACCGGCGTGGCTGCCGCCCAGGCCGGCCCCGTCGACACCCCGGCGCAGACCACCCCCGGCGCCGCGGCCGCGCCCCCGTCTCCCGCGCCGGCCCCACCCGTCGCGCCGAAGCCCTCCCCCAACCTCGTGCACGCCGGACCGACAGCCCACCATGGCGGCGGCTTCCCGGTCGCCGGCGTCACGGCGGCGGTGATCGTCGTCGCCCTGGCTCTGGCGTGGGTTGTCGGCATCCCCCTGATCGCCCGGCGACGACGACTGCGCCGTCGCGCTGCGGCGCGCGGCGCCGAGCGCGTCATGGTGGCGTGGTCCGAAGCTGCCGACTCCCTGGCCCTCATGGGAGCCGGGCGACGGCCGTCGGAGACCCTCCAGGAGCACGCCCGGCGCGCCGCCCGATCCCCCGTCGCACCCACGGAGGTGCCTCCCGCGCTCTCGGCGCTAGCCGGAGACGCGAGCGTGGCCAGCTACGCCGAGGGCACGCCGGACACAGAGATGGTCACGCGGTCTGTCGTCGCCGCCGCGGTGATCGAGGGCGCCGTCTGGAAGCGGGCGACCCGGTGGCAACGACTGCGCTGGCGCCTCGATCCTCGCCAGCTGCTCCCCCTCGGCAGGCGGGACGGCGAGTGGAAGAGCCGTGACCCCGATCGTCAACCGGGTTGGCGCCCGCGTCAACGGCGGGGCGGCAACGGTGGGGCCGGGACGGGTGACGGCTCGCGGAGCCGTCGGTCAACAGCATCCGTCTCCTAGCCCGGGCCTTCCCGGTCGGACCCAGTTGAGTGCGGGGCGGCTGGGGCGCGGCGCTTTGTCAGTCGCTTCGCTTGAACCGCTCGCGGAGACGGCGCTGGGTGTCTCCCAGCGTCTCCGACAGCCCCTGGGCCCGCACCGACTTCGTCACCTGCTGCCAGCCCGCCCGACCCATGTTGCGGAGATTGCGCTCGAAGTAGATGGCCGAGAACAGCATGATGAAAAAGCCCAGGAGCCCGAGCAGCAACGACGTCGAGAACCAGACCACGAGGATGGCGAGGCCGCCGAGGAAGGCGAGAGCCGACCACTTGCAGTTGCGGCCGGCGTGGCGGTACACGGTCTCCCGCCGAACCCGAGCCGCGAAATCCGGATCGTGCTCGTAGAAGTTGCGCTCGATCTCGTGAAGGATCCGCTGCTCTTCCTCGGAAAGCGGCACTACCGCCCCCTTGCCACCCCTGGACGTCGGTGTCTTCTCGTCCTCAATCTTCGCGCAGCGGCTGCGTTACAACAACGCGATGTGGCCGCACCGGACCCTGGACCCCCCCAGCCAAGCCGGTGGGGCCCAGGTGCGCTGAAGCCACGGCGCCGTGATCTAGCCGGAGCCGGGCTGTCCGGACCGGGGGCCCCACTGGGTGTCTCCCTTCCGCTTGATGTCGACCCCATCTGGACCGGCGAGCGAGGCGGGGCCCAGGGCCTCGCTCCCGAACCGCGCTCGGACGGCGTCGAGGGCTCCTGACGCGGCGCTGTCCCGACCGCGGGACCCCTCGCCGAGGTCACCGAAGGTGAGCTGCTGGGCTCCCCGGTCTGACGCTCCGGTCAGCCCCGAGACGCTCACCCCCAGCAGGCGAACCCCGGGCCGCACGTCCACGGCGCTGAGCAGGTCGGACGCCACCCTGGCGATGACCGGGCCCTGATCCACCGGGTCGACGAGGCTGTGCGAGCGGGTGATCGTGGACATGTCGCCGAAGCGCACCTTCAGCGTCACCGTACGGCCCGCCTTGTCACCGCCCCGCAATCGGGCTGCCACCGCGTCCGACATCCGGACCACCTGACGGCGCAGGCTGACCGCGTCGTGGTCGTCGTGGGCGTAGGTCTCCTCGTGCCCGACCGACTTCACGTCGCGGTCCGGCTCGACCGATCGGGGGTCACGGGCCCAAGCCAGCTCGTGCAGCTGGCGACCCACCGCCTGACCCACGGTGATGACGAGGGTCTCCACGGGGACGGACGCCAGATCGCCCACGGTCGACACGCCCAGCCGGGTGAGCCGGGCGGCGGTCACGGGACCGACACCCCACAACGCGGACACCGGCAGCGGGTGGAGAAAGCCGAGCTCGGCGTCGGGCTCGACAGCCACGACGCCCGCGCCAGATCGGGGCCCGGCGGGGGTCGGGGCCGGCTTGGCCGCCCTGGACGCCAGCTTGGCCAGCAGCTTCGATCGGGCCACCCCGACCGACGACCAGAGGCCGACCTCGTCATGGACCCGCCCGCGGACGGCGTGCGCGATGTCGGTCCCCGATCCGAACAGCCGGCGGGCGCCCCGCACGTCGAGGAAGGCCTCGTCGAGCCCGATTCCCTCGACCAGCGGCGTGAACGAGGTCAGCACCTCGTGCAGCCGATGGCTGACGGCGGCGTAGACGTCGAACCTCCCGGGCAGGAACACCGCCTGCGGGCACAGGCGGCTGGCCTGGACCGACGGCATGGCCGAACGGACACCGTAGGCCCGGGCCTCGTAGGAGCAGGAGGCGACCACACCGCGCGTCCCCGACCCGCCGACGATGACCGGGCGGCCTGCGAGGTCGGGGTCATCGAGGATCTCGACCGCAGCGTAGAAGGCGTCCATGTCGAGGTGCAGGATGTCGAGGTGGGGCGCGTCGAGCTGCTCGGCCACCGGACGGGTCACAGCCGGACCACCTCGAGACAACGGGCGTCGTCGCCTTCGAGGCGGTAGCGGTAGGAACGGTCCCCCCTCCCGGGACCGGGGCCGGCCTCGCCGGCCGGCTGTCGCTCGGCGAGCCAGGCGACCAGCGGCTCGGCCACCCAGGGCCGACACCCCTCGAGATGGAGCTCGGCGGCGGCCCAAGGCACGAAGCGGGCATCGACCACGATCCCGTCGGGATCGTTGACGACCAGCTCCCCCGAGTACGACACGGCCAGGTGCACCTCGACGCGCAACAGCCACCCCAGGCGTTCGGCCCTCGCCTCGACCTGGTACACGGGTCCGGCCCACTCGTCGACAACGAGCCCCGTCTCCTCGTCCACCTCCCGGGTGAGGCCGCCTCGGACCGACTCCCCCTCGCCCACGTCGACCACGCCGCCGGGGGGGGACCAGTCAAGTGATCCGTCACGCCGACGGTTCTGGACCAGCAGGAGGCCGTCCTGGTTCTCGACCAGTCCACCGGCCACCAACCACTCACGCACAGAAGCATTCTGCCCTCCCGAGCCGGGCCGCCGCCGGCCGCCCTGCCGCAGCGGCTCTGCGGCCCGTGGCTCGGTTGTCAGCCGGTCAGGCGCAGCCGGCGGAATCCCTCGGCGTAGCGCACCCCGGCCTGACGACCGCTCTCCTCGGCCCGCTCCCGGATGACCGTGCGCAGCCACTCCCCGGTCTCGGTCAGCTGGCTGCGGTGGCACAGCACCGCCTCGAGCTTGACGTCCAACGTGGCCGAGACGTCGACCCACACGTCCGGCTCGAGCGTGCCCGAGAGATAGACCACCTCGACCTGGTGCGGGGGTCCGGTCTCGGGGAAGTACAACGGCAGGGCAGCGGCGGGAGCCACGGCATCGAGGGTGGCCCAGCCGACGACGCGGTGGTCCAGATGGTTGTAGTAGTCCTGCCCGAACATGACCGCCTGGGGGTCCGGGCACACGACGACCTGGGGGCGCACCTCCCGAACCATTGCCACCAGCTCGCGCCGCAGGTCGGGCCCGTTCTCGAGCTCGCCGTCGGGGTGACCGAGCAGATGGTGACCGGTGAGGCCGACGAGGCTGGCCGCGGCCGCCACCTCTTCCGCCCGGCGGGACACCAGCTCGGCCGGATCGGTCGCCGGGTCCGACGAGCCCTTGTCGCCGCTGGTGCACACGACCGTGTGCACCTCGGACCCGGCGGCGCTCCAACGAGCCAGGGTGCCGCCGCACGAGACCTCGGGATCGTCGGGATGCGCATAGCAGGCAAGCACGCTCGACGGTGCCTCACGGACCATCTCGGCCATCCCAGGCGAGCGTAGCCAGGAGGCGGGCTCGTCACGGCGATGAGGCCGGCCCGCCTCGGGCTCAGACGACGGTCCGGCGCCGCGCCCTACGGCGCGCTCGACAGCGCCTTGGCGGCGCGCTCGATCCCGTCGTCGTCGACATCGTGGTGGGTCATCAGGCGCACCGTCCGGGGGGCGACGGTACCGGCGAGCACGCCCTCCGATCGGAGGTGGTCCAGCAGGAGCTCGGGTCGATCGTGACGGAAGATCACGATGTTGGTCGGCGCCTGGGACGCGTCGCACCCGGCGTCAGGCCAACGCTCGGCCACGGCCCCGGCCAGGCGCGCCGCCCGCCGGTGGTCGTCGGCCAACCGCTCGACCATGCGCTCCAGCGCCACCAGGCCGGCAGCCGCGATGACACCGGCCTGGCGCATCCCCCCGCCGAGGCGGGCCCGTTCGGCCCGTGCCGCGCCAATCACGTCCTCGCTACCGGCGAGCATCGAGCCGACCGGCGCACAGAGGCCCTTCGACAGGCACGACATCACCGTCGTCACATGCCGCGCGAACGCGCCCGCCGGGATGCCCGTCGCCACCTCCGCGTTGAACAGGCGGGCCCCGTCCATGTGCAGGGGGAGTCCCCGGGCGGCGAGCGCCACCGACTCGAGCGCCTCCAGCGACCAGGGGCGTCCGCCGGCGTGCATGTGGGTGTTCTCCACCGCGACCATGCCGACCCGGGGCTGGTGATGCTCGGCGGCCTCGAGCGCCCAGGCCACGTCGTCTTCTGACAGCAGGCCACGGTCGTCGTCCACGGTGTGGAACTGGATGCCGGCGTTGCGCGCACCGCCCCCGTGCTCGTGCACGACCACGTGCTGGCGGCGGCCGGCGACGACGATGGTCGCCGGCTCGGCGAGCACCCGCAGCGCCACCTGGTTGCCCATGGTCCCCGAGGGGACGAACAAGGCGGCCTCCTTGCCGACGCGCGCCGCGAACGCCGCCTCCAGGGCGTTGACCGTCGGGTCCTCCCGGTAGACGTCGTCGCCCACCTCGGCCCCGGCCATGGCACGGCGCATCTCGGGCGTGGGACGGGTCACCGTGTCGGAGCGGAGATCGACCAGCCCGTCGCGCATCGGAGCCAGGGTATCGCCGGCGGCGCAGCCCCCGGGCCGGCGCCGGGTGGTGCGCGCCCCGTCACGGACCGCGCCCGCCCGCGCTAGACCGTGGACATGGCGGACCTCGACGAGCTCCTCCAGATGGCCGTGGCCGTGGCCCGATCGGCCGGCGATCTGCTCCTCGACGGCCTTCACCGGAGCCGGACGAGCGTCCGCACGAAATCCTCCCGCACCGACATGGTCACCGAGATGGACCTCGCCAGCGAGTCCCTCATCGCCGCGTCGCTCCACCGCCAACGGCCGAGGGACGCCATCCTCGCCGAAGAGGGCGCCCGACAGGAGGGCAGCACAGGAGTCCGCTGGATCGTCGACCCCCTCGACGGGACGACCAACTACCTCTACGCGTGGCCCGCCTTCGCCGTGTCGATCGCCGCCGAGATCGACGGTCGCGTCGCCGCGGGCGTCGTCCACGATCCGTCGCATGACGAGACCTTCGTCGCCATGCGAGGTGTTGGGGCCTGGATCTCGAGTCCCGGCGCTGATGGCGGGCCTGACCCGCAGGGGGGAAGGTCGCCGGCCGCGGAAGACGGCCGGAGGCCATTGCAGCTCGACGCATCGCCGCCGCTGGGGGACGCGTTGGTCGGGACCGGCTTCAACTACGACGCCACTCTGCGCGCCCGCCAGGCCGAGGTCCTCACCCGCGTCCTCCCGGTCGTTCGCGACATCCGCCGAGCGGGCGCCGCCGCCCTGGATCTGTGCTGGGTCGCGGCCGGGCGCCTCGACGCCTTCTTCGAAGCCGGGCTCCAACCCTGGGACTGGGCCGCGGGTGCCCTCGTCGCCGGGGAGTCGGGCGCGTGGGTTGGCGACCTCGAGGGTGGACCGCCGTCGGGATCGATGACGCTGGCCGCCGCCCCCGAGCTGGCGGCTCGCCTACGAGCGCTGCTCGTCGAGGCCGGCGCCCGGAGCGCTCCCCTGGACACTCCGGGCTGAGCGCGCGGCCCGCCTCACTCGAAGAAGACCTCGGCGACGTCCCGGACGAGCTGCTCGTCGACCGTCTTGAGCTCGGCCAGCGCCTCGGCCAACGGGACTCGGACGATGGCGTCCGCTCGGAGGGCCACCATGGTGTCGAACGCCCCGGCATGGACGGCATCGATGGCCGCCACACCAAAGCGGGTCGCCAGGACCCGGTCGTAGGCCGTGGGCGTGCCGCCGCGCTGCACGTGGCCGAGGATCGTCACTCTGGACTCGAAGCCCGTGCGCCGTTCGATCTCCTCGGCGAGCAGGTTGCCGATGCCCCCCAGGCGCTCGTGGCCGAACTGGTCGACCGACGACGACGCCAGCTGCAGCGTGCCCTCCTCGGGCTTCGCCCCCTCGGCGACGACCACTATGGAGGCGAACCGACCCTTCTGATGGCGCCGCTTGAGGCTCTCGCACACGGCGTCGATGTCGAACGGTTCCTCGGGGACCAGGATCTCGGCGGCGCCGCCGGCGATGCCGGCGTAGGTCGCGATCCATCCCGCATGTCGGCCCATCACCTCGCAGACGATGACCCGGTCGTGCGATTCCGCCGTGGTGTGGAGGCGGTCGATGGCGTCGGTCGCGATCTGCACGGCGGTGTGAAAGCCGAAGGTCACCTCCGTCGCAGACAGATCGTTGTCGATCGTCTTGGGCACCCCGACGATCGACAGACCCTCACCTGAGAGGCGATGGGCGACCCCGAGGGTGTCCTCGCCCCCGATGGCAACCACGGCGTCCAGGGCGTGGTCCGCCACGGTCTCGCGCACGCCGGCCACGCCGCCGTCGACCTTGAAGGGGTTGGTGCGCGAGGTGCCGAGGATGGTCCCCCCTCGGGGAAGGATCCCTCGGCACCGCTCCACGTCCAGCTGCAGCGTGCGGCCCTCGATCGCGCCTCGCCAGCCGTCGGCGATGCCGACGAACCCGTCTCTGTAGGCCACCTCGCCCTTGCGAACCACGGCCCGGATCACCGCGTTCAGGCCCGGGCAGTCGCCCCCACCCGTCAGCACGCCGACTCGCATCGGCCTACCTCCTCACACTCGCCGCTTGGGCTCGGTCGCCTTGCTCAGCAAGCCGACCTCCCGCTCGAAATCACCCACGTCCTCGAAGCCCTTGTACACGCTGGCAAAGCGCAGGTACGCCACCTCGTCCAGACGGCGAAGCCGGTCGAGGACAGCGACGCCGATCTGCTGGCTGGTCAGCTCCGGACCGAGCAGTCGCATGGCCTCCTCGACCTCGCCGGCCAGGGCGTCCATGGCTTCGCCGCTCACGGGCCGGTTCTTGGTGGCCGCCCGCACGCCGGCGACCACCTTGGAGCGCTCGAACGGCTCCCGGTCGCCCGATCGCTTGACGACCATCGGCGCCGCCTCCTCGATGCGCTCGAAGGTCGTGAACCGGCGCCCGCAGCTCGCACACTCGCGCCGGCGGCGGATGGCCGTGCCGTCGTCGGCCAAGCGCGAGTCCACCACCCGGTCCTCGAGGCTCGAGCACATCGGACAGCGCATAGGCGCGGACGCTATCGCTCCAACTTCGCCGGCGCGTCGTGTCTCTGGTGCGTCCCAGCGACACTGGCCGCCGTCGCGGCCGACGGCGAGATCAGGGCAGCACGACGCGCTGACCGGCCTGGAGGGAGCCCCCCGGGACCTGTGTGGACAGCTGATCCACCAGGGGCCGCGGGTCTTGGTCGGGGTGCAGGTGACGGGCGATGCTCCACAGCGTGTCGCCCGGCTGGACAATGTAGGTCCGGGTGCCGGCGGCGGCCGCGGCTGGCGTCGCCCGCCCGGGGACGACGAGGGGATCGCCCCCGGGCAGGACGAGGGGCCGGATGACCAGCACCAGCCCCACGACGAACGCGATGGCCGTCAGCCGACGCCGGATCGTGGCCCTTCGCCGCGCCGCCGGACTGGGGGGGCGGCGGCGTCGGCGATCGATGGGCTCGGCGCCGGCCAGCCGGCGCGGCTCGGGCGGCCGCACGGGCTGGCGAGCGCCGGCACGGTCCCGTGGGAGGGGGTAGGCAATGGCGGCCATGCTCGCTCGCTTCTGCTCGATCGGTTCACGTCGCCCGGGTCTCGTCGCCCGGGTCTCGGCGCCCGGGTCTCGTCGCCTGCCGTGACTCGAACACCTGTTCTCCTGCCATCCAGCAGATCACGAACGTCTGTTCGTTGTCAAGCGGCGGTCGAACAGATGTTTCCCCCCGCACGACGGCCCTGGTACCCTGGGAACGCACGTTCGACGCCGGGTCCGATGCGGGCCCGGTCGCAGGGAGATTCCACGGGAACGGTGCCCGCTGGACGGGCCGACGGGGAGGAGAGCGAGACAATGCCCGAGGCGATGCTCAGCGGCAAGCGGCGGGAGATCCTCGACTTCATCGCCGAGCGGCTCCAGGAGCGCGGCTATCCACCGTCGGTGCGCGAGATCGGCGAGGCCGTGGGCCTCAACTCGTCGTCGACTGTCCACGCCCACCTGGCCACGCTCCAGCGCCAGGGCTTCCTGCAGCGCGACCCGACCAAGCCCCGCGCCATCACGGTCAGCTACGACCCCTCCTCGGGGGCGGCGCTGGCCAGCCGGCCGGTGCGGCACGTGCCCCTGGTCGGAGAGGTGGCCGCCGGAACCGACGTGCTCGCCCAGGAGAACGTCGAGGACCTCATGCCCCTCCCCCAGGACTTCACCGGGACCGGCACCCTGTTCATGCTCAAGGTGCGCGGCGACTCGATGGTGGGCGCCGGGATCCTCGACGGCGACTACGTCGTGGTGCGCCAGCAGCCCGAGGTCGAGCGGGGCGACATCGTCGCCGCCGGCCTCCCCGATGGCGACGCCACCGTGAAGTTCTACAGCCGCCGGGGGCGCAAGGTGGTGCTCCGGCCCGCCAACCCTGACTACGAGCCGCTCGAGCACGACGCGGCCGAGGTGACCGTCTACGGCAAGGTGGTGACCGTCCTCCGCCGGCTCTAACCGGCCCCCAATCAGGAGAGCCGGGTCAGGAGACCCGGGTCAGGAGGGCCGGATCACGACAGCTTGGCCAGGGCCGCCTCGTAGTCGGCGCGGTTGCGCGGCGTGAGCATCTCCGGGGACGCGAAGGTGGCCACGACGGTGCCGGTCTTGTCGATCACGAACGTCGCCCGGTCCGCGCAGCCCAGGGCCTCGTTGAACACTCCGTAGGCCCGGGCCACGGCACCGTGGGGCCAGAAGTCGCCCAGCACCGGGAACCCGAAGCCCTGCTCCTCGGCCCACCGAGCCTGGGCGAAGGGGCTGTCACAGGAGACGGCGAGGAGCTGCGCGTTCGCGGTCTGGAATGACGAAAGGTCATCGCGCAGCTCGCACAGCTCGCCTTGGCAGACGCCGGTGAAGGTGAACGGGTAGAAGACGAGCACCACGTTCTCCTTGCCGCGGAAATCCGACAGCTTCACCTTGTTGCGGCCCTCGCTGAGCTCGAAATCCGGGGCCTCCTGGCCGACCTCGATTGCCACGAACGATCCTCCATTCCATGGGCGGACCCGTCAGTCTACGGGGCTCCCCGCACGACCGACCGCAGCGCGCCGTAGACGGACTCGAGGTCCTCGCGGGCCACCCGCTCGGTCGCGGTATGGGCCAGGGCCGAATCGCCCGGCCCGAAGTTCGTCGCCGGCACGCCCACGGCGCTGAAGAAGGCGACGTCGGTCCAGCCCAGCTTCGCCCGCGGTGGCAGGCCCGACCGCTCGACCAGCCCAGCCAGAAGCGGATGGCCGAGGGCAGGAGGCGCCGGGTTGGAGACGGACTCCACCTCGATGGTGTCGCCGGCGGCGGAGTCGAGAGCGGGGGCCAGCAGATCGCGCAGCGACGCGAGCGCCTCCTCGACGTCGCGGTCGGGCGCGAAGCGGTGATTGAGCACCAGCCGGGCCCGATCCGGGACCACGTTGGGGGCGACCGATCCCTCGACGCCCACGGCCTGGAGCGACTCGCGGAACTCACACCCGTCGATGACGGGTCGGCGCTCCTGGTACCCGGCGACCAGGGCCAGCACCGGCGCCAGGCGGTGGACCGCGTTCTCGCCCATCCAGGGTCGAGCGGTGTGGGCGCGCTCCCCCACCAGTGTCAGGGCGACCCGCATCGTGCCTTGGCAGCCCGCCTCGACCCGGCCGCCCGTCGGTTCAGCGAGGACGGCGGCGTCGGCAGCCAGCAGGTCCGGACGATCGGCGCGCAGCAGGCTGAGGCCGTTGTGGCGCTGATCGACCTCCTCGCACTCGTAGAGCACGTAGGTCACATCCACGGAAGGATCGGCCTCGGTCACCGCCAGCTCGCACAGCACGGCCAGCCCGCCCTTCATGTCGGTGGCGCCGAGCCCCCACAAGGTCTCGCCCTCGACCCGCGCGCCCTGGTTGCCGTTGGGCGGCACGGTGTCGAGATGACCAGCGAGGAGCAGCCGCTGCGCTCGACCCAGCTGGGTCCGAGCCACCACCGTGTTGGCGATCCGATCGACCTGGAGCCAGGGCGCCTCCTTCAGCAAAGCCTCGACACGCTCGGCGATGACGGCCTCGTCGTGGCTGACAGAGGGGATGTCGACCAGCTCGGCGCTGCGGGCGAGGAGGTCCCTCACCGCGGCGCCGACGGCCGGGCTGCCAACCGGACGGGCACGCTCATACCGAGACGCCGTGGTCGCGGAGCACGTCGTTGAGCCGGGACTTGTCGTGCCGCTCGCCCTCGGTGAGCCGCTTGATCACCAGCACGCACGGGATGAAGAACTCCCCACCGGGATACCGGCGAGGTCGAGAGGCGCTGATGGCCACGCTCCACGGCGGCACGACGCCCCGCCCGACCTCGGCGCCCGTCTCGGCGTCGATCACCGGGATCGAGGGATTGAGGATCACGCCCTCCCCAAGCACCGCGCCGCGCCCGATGCGGGCCCCCTGGGTCACCATGCAGCGGCTGCCCACCATCGCCTCGTCCTCCACCACAACCGGTGCCGCCTGGGCCGGCTCGAGCACGCCGCCGATGCCGACACCTCCAGAGAGGTGCACGTTGGTGCCGATCTGGGCGCACGAGCCCACCGTCGCCCAGGTGTCGACCATGGTCCCGGCTCCCACCCGGGCGCCGATGTTCACGTAGCTGGGCATGAGGACCACGCCCCGATCGAGGAAGGAGCCCCACCGCGCCGAGGCGCCGGGGACGACGCGGACACCGGCGGCTGCGAAACGCCGCTTCAGGGGGATCCGGTCCGCGTACTCGAAGGGCCCGAGCTCGACGGTCTCCATGGCCGAGAGCCGGAAGAGAAGCAGGATGGCCCGCTTCAGCCACTGATGGACGACCACGTCGCCGTCACCGGCGACTTCGGCGACGCGAGCTTCCCCGGTGTCGAGCAGGTCGATCGCCTGGCGCACCGTCGCCAGTGCGTCGCGGTCATCCGGGCCCAGCGCGTCCCGGCGCTCCCACAGCTCGTCGATGTTGGCTTGGAGGTCCGCCATTGGCCGCGACCCTACTCAGCGCTGCTGCCCGCGCCCGGCGTGGTCACCCGGCGCCGAGGCGACGGGCCACAAGGTCGAGGCGCTCGGTGGGCTGCACCAGGGCGACCCGCACGTGACCCGCTCCCTGCGACCCGTAGAGGTCTCCCGGGCTGACCAGGGCACCGCCGTCGGCGGCCAGTCGCTCGGTGAACGCCCACGACCTGGTCGCGGGCTGGCCGTCTCCCGGGGCCGGCGCCCACAGATACAGCCCGCCAGCCGGAGGTGACACCGCGACCCCGATGGCGGCGAGGATGTACCGAAAGCGCTCCAACCGCTCCCGATACCGCTCGCGCTGCTCCGAGGCGTGGTCGTCGTCGTCGAGCGCGAGCGCGGCGGCCGCCTGGACGGGGCCGGCCACGATCATCCCGGCGTGCTTGCGCACTTCCGACAGGTAGTGCACGAGGGCCGGGTCCCCGGCGTAGAAGCCGGCCCGCAAGCCGGCCAGGTTCGAGCGCTTCGACAGGGAATGGACGGCGATGACGCCGTCGAGGCCATCCTCGAGGATTGTCCGTGGCCGGCCCTCCCAGGTGAGCTCGGCGTAGCACTCGTCGCTGAGCACCGGCACACCCCGCGCCCGTCCCCAGGCCGCCGCCGCCACCAGGTCGTGCACCGCCCCGGTCGGGTTGGCCGGGCTGTTGACCCAGAGGCCCAGGGCCCGATCGGCGTCGGCCTCGTCGATGGCGCTCAGGTCGAGGCGCCAGTCGTCGTCGACGGGGACCGCAACGGACCGGCAGCCGGCCAGGACGGCGCCCATCTCGTAGGTGGGGTAGGCCACGCCCGGGTGCAGCACCGTGTCGCGATCCGGGGTCCGCAGCCGCAGCCACTGGGGCAGGGTGGCGACCAGCTCCTTGGTCCCGACACAGGCGGCGACCGCCTCGACGGGAACCTCGACACCGAACCGCCTGGCCATCCAGTCCCTGGCCGCCCCCCGGTACCGCGGGCTGCCCACCGACATCGGGTATCCCCGCTCGGTCCCCGACGAGGACAGGGCGGCCACCGCGGCCGGCGGCGGTGGATCGCCGGGCGTGCCGACTGACAGGTCGACGACCCCGCCCTCGTGGGCGTCAGCCTTCGCCCGGGCGCTGGCGAGGCGCTCGTAGGGGTACACCGGAGGCTGGAAGCCCGCCGTCACGAGAGGTCGTCCTCCCGGTCGGCATCGACCAGGAACTCGCCGAAGCGGCCCGCCTCGGCGGGATCGAGGCGGGCCCGCAGCCGGGTGGCCGACTCCTCATGCGACTCGACGAGGACCTCGGCCTCGCGATGGATGGCGGCGACCACGTCGCCCCGGCTGTAAGGCACGACCAGCTCGATCGGCCGCGACAGCGACCGCAGCCGATCACGCACGGCCGTCAGCAGATCGTCGACGCCGGCGCCGGTGAGCGAGGAGATGGCCACCGATCCCTGGTGCGTCCCCGCCAGCTTGTCCGCGGCCGGCGCCACGTCCACCTTGTTGAAGGCAAGGAGCTCGGGCACCTCCCCGGCACCGATCTCGGCCAGCACCGTCCGCACGGCATCGATCTGCGCCTCGGGATCTGGCGCGTCCCCGTCGACGACGTGCACCAGGAGGTCCGACTCGGACACCACCTCCAGGGTGGAGCGAAAGGCCTCCACCAGCTGGTGCGGCAGCTTGCGCACGAAACCCACCGTGTCGGAGCACAGGACCTGCTCGCCCCCCGGCAGGTCCAGCCGGCGGGTGCGGGGATCGAGGGTGGCGAACAGGCGGTCCTCGACCAACACGCCCGCGTCGGTGAGCCGGTTGAGCAAGGTGGACTTGCCGGCGTTGGTGTAACCCACCAGCGAGATCGAGCGCCGCCGCGACCGCTGACGGGACCGACGCTGCGTGCGGCGGGTCCGCGACAGCTGCCTGAGGTCGGCCTCGAGGCGGGTCATCCTGCGCACGAGACGACGGCGGTCCACCTCCAGCTGCGTCTCGCCGGGGCCGCGGGTGCCGATCCCACCCGCCTGCTGGCTGAGCGCCTTTCCCTTGCCTCGCAGCCTCGGCAGCCGGTAGCGCAGCAGCGCCAGCTCGACCTGGGCCTTGCCCTCCTGGGTGTGGGCGTTCTGGGCGAAGATGTCGAGGATCACGGCGGTGCGGTCGATGGCGGTGCGCCCGAGGATGCGCTCGAGGTTGCGCTGCTGTGCCGGGGTCAGCTCGTCGTCGAACACCACCGTGTCAGCGTCGACGGTCTCCGACAGTCGGTGCAGCTCCTCCGCCTTGCCCTTGCCGACATAGGTCGCAGGATCGGGGGCGTCGCGCCGCTGGAGGACGCGAGCCGCCTCGTCGGCGCCGGCCGTGTCGACGAGCAGTGCCAGCTCGTCCAGGCTGGCCTCGGCCTCGGCCACGCCGGTAGGTGGCAGCGCCACGCCGACCATCACGATCCGCTCCCTGAAGCTGCGCTCGATGAGGCTCAAGGAACCTCCACCTCGACGGTGCAGATGCGCCGCACGAGGCCTGCAAGCATGACCCCGCGACCGTTCAGACCGACCTCGAGCGTGCCGCCCGGGTTGTGCACCAGCACCCGGTCGCCGACGACCCCCCACGCCCGAGCTGCCGCCGCGGCCGCGCAGCTGCCGGTGCCGCACGCCAGCGTCTCGCCCACTCCCCGCTCCCAGACCCGCAGGACCAGCTCTCCAGGTGCCGGACCGGGGGCGACGAGCTCGACGTTGATGCCGTCGGCGTAGGCGTCCTGGGCCGCGGATCCCGTGCGGGCCACGTCGACGCCGTCGAGATTGGGGCCGAGCAGCACCAGGTGGGGGTTGCCGACGCTCACCGTGCGGGCCCGCCAGTCCCCGTCGGGAAGCAGCTTCTCGACGGCCTGATCGTCGTCCTCGGCACCCAGCTCGGCCCCACCCATGTCGACGCTCACCTGCATCGTGCCCATCCCCTGGCCAGGGCCGACCGTCAGCGTTCGGGGACCGGCAAGCGTGCGGATGACGAACACGGGTCCCTTGGCCAGGTGTGCGTCGACCGCCGCCTGGGCCAGGCAGCGGACACCGTTGCCACTCATCTCGGCGACGCCGCCGTCGGCGTTGCGCAGCTCCATGCGCAGCACGGCGCCGTCATTGCCGGGCTCGGCCCGCGTGGCGCGAATCAGCCCGTCCGCCCCCACGCCCCCGTGGCGATCGCACACGAAGCGCGCCAGCGCGGCGTCGAGCGGCTGGCGGCCGTCCGGGTCCAGCAGCACGAGGAAGTCGTTCCCCTGGCCATGGTGCTTGGTCAGGCGGAGGACGGGCATCGGATCCAGTGTCCCAGCAGGGTGGGGATCACGGCGAGCGGATTGGCGTCGCCGCCGGGATCGACGGGGTCGATCCACGCGATGCGCGGATCGCGCCGGAACCACGCCCGCTGCCGCCGGGCGAACGACCGCGTCCGGCGGATGCCGTCGGCTGTCGCCTCGTCCAGCGGCACGCCCCGTTCAACATGGCCGAGCAGCTCGCGGTAGCCGAGGGCCTGGCGGGCGGTCCGCGACAGCCCCTCTGGTCTGTCGGCGAGGATTCGCACCTCCTGGAGAAAGCCGTCACCCAACTGAGCCAGGAACCGCTCCTCGATGCGTCTGGCCACCACGGGTGCCGGCAGCCGCAGCCCGACGAGGGTGAACCGCGAAGAGGGATAGGCGGCCAGTCCCGGTCCGAACGAGGAGAACCTCCGTCCGCTGCCGAGGGTCACCTCCAGCGCCCGGACGACCCGCCGGCGGTTCGACGGCCCCATCCGATGCGCCGCCACGGGATCGAGGTCGGCCAGGCGGGCATGCAGGGTACCGACGCCACCCGGGCGGTCCGCCTCGGCCTCCAGCTCGGCGGCGACCTCGGGCCACTGGCCCGGCAGCTCGAGATCGTCGACCACGGCCTGGAGGTAGAGGCCGGTGCCGCCGACGAGCAGGGCGCGATGACCTCGCGCCTCGATGCCGTCCAGGACGTCGCGCGCCGCGGCCTGGAACCGGCTCACCGAGTAGTCCTCCGACGGGTCGGCCAGGTCGAGCAGATGATGAGGAACCTCGGCCCGCTGGGCTGGCGTGGGCTTGGCCGTCCCGACGTCCATGCCGCGGTACACGCACATGGAGTCGACGGACACCAGCTCGATGTCGGGCCGGCGCCGGGCGATCTCGAACGCCACCGCTGACTTGCCGGAGGCGGTCGTGCCCACAAGGGCCAGGTGCCGGCCACTCGGCTCGGGCGCCGCTGTCATGTCGGATCCCAAGGTAGTCGGGCGCCGTCGGATCGGGTGCGACCGAGGCCTGTCTCGCGTGTCACCATGACGCGGTGCAGTCCGATCAGACCCTTCAGATCAAGCCCGGCACCAGGTGGTCCGAGGTCTATGACCGCTGTCGGGCCATCGCCCCTGAGGCGTTCGGTCCCGACGGAGTCCGCAACCTCTGGGGGGGCGAGTGGCGTGAGAGCGGCACCGCCCTCCGCTCGGTGTCGTCCATCGACGGCACCGCCATCGCCGGGCCGCCGATGCTCGAGCCCGAGGAGGCCGAGGAGGCCCTGCGGGCGGCCGTGGCCGACCACCGGGCGTGGGCCGTCGTCCCCCTCGACGAGCGACGACAACGGGTCAGGGACGCCGTCGAGGCTCTCGAGGCCCACCGCGAGCTCCTCGCCCTGCTCCTCGTGTGGGAGGTCGGCAAGCCCTTCCGGCAGTCCATCGTCGAGGTGGATCGCACGATCTCCGGGGTGACCTGGTACGTCGACAACATCACGCCGATGCTCGAGGGGCGCCGGCCGCTCTACGGTCCGGTGTCCAACATCGCCTCGTGGAACTATCCGCTGTCGGTGCTGGTGCACGCCATGTTCGTCCAGGCCCTGGCGGGCAACGCCTGCATCGCCAAGGCGCCGACCGACGGCGGCGTCTCCACCCTCACCCTGGCCCTGGCCCTGGCCCGGCGGGCGGGGCTGCCCGTGACCCTGGTGAGCGGGTCCGGCGGCCTTCTGTCCCCGGTGCTGGTGCGGTCGCCGGAGATCGGGTGCCTCGCCTTCGTCGGTGGCCGGGAGGCGGGCGGACAGATCGTCTCCGAGCTCGTGCGCACCGACAAGCGCCACATGCTGGAGCAGGAAGGGCTCAACGCCTGGGGCATCTGGCAGTTCTCCGACTGGGAGGGCCTCGCCGTCCACCTGCGCAAGGGCTTCGAGTACGCCAAGCAGCGGTGCACCGCCTACCCCCGCTACGTCGTGCAGCGGTCGCTCTTCGACGAGTTCCTCGCCACTCTCCTGCCGGTGCTGGACTCCCTGGAGTTCGGCAATCCGCTGGCCGTGGGCGATCCCGGCGACCCGCTTCCCGACCTCGACTTCGGCCCGCTCATCACCGCCGGGAAGGCGACAGAGCTGGCCGCCGACGTGGAGGAGGCCATCGACCGCGGCGGCGTCCCCCTGTACCGGGGACCGACCACCCGGGGCCACTTCGTGGCCGATCAGGACACGTCGGCCTACGTGCCGCCGGTCGCCATCTTCGACCCGCCCCGGAGCTCGGCCTTGTACCACGCCGAGCCCTTCGGGCCCATCGACACCCTGGTCGTTGTGGACACGCCGGCAGAGCTGCTGGCGGCGATGAACGTCTCCAACGGGGCCCTGGTGGCGTCGATCGCCTGCGACGACGCCGAGGTCGCCAACAAGCTGGCCGCCGAGCTCCAGTCGTTCAAGGTCGGCGTGAACAAGCCCCGATCCCGCGGCGACCGCGACGAGCCGTTCGGCGGCCGAGGGGCGTCGTGGAAGGGTGCCTTCGTGGGCGGCGAGTACCTGGTGCAAGCGGTCACCGAGGGGCCACCGGGGGAGCGCCTCTTCGGGCACTTCCCGGACTACCAGCGCTACCCACCGACCTGAGGGCCGGGGGCGGTCAGCCCGTCAGCCGGCCCTGACCGGGATGCGCGCCCGGCGCGCTCGACCGGTCACCGCGACCAGCTCGCCGCCGAGGTGGTGGGGTGCCGCCGTGGTGACCCGCACCCGGGCCAGGGTGCCCGCCGCCAGCGGCGCCTCCGATCGGCTGCCGGGCGTGGGGAAGTGGACGAGCTTGTTCTGCCTGGTGCGACCCGAGATGACGTCGGGATCGCGCTTGCTCGGCCCTTCGATGAGCACCTCCTCGGTCCGACCGATTCGGCCGCGGTGCTTCGCCAGCGCCGAGCGCTCGACGACCACCCGCAGCTGGGCGAAGCGCTCGGCCGCGACCTCGGCCGGCACCGCCTCGTCGGTCATGGCCGCCGCCCGCGTGCCCGGTCGGGGTGAGAACAGGAATGTGTACGCGCTGTCGTACTCGGCCTCGGCGACCACCTCGAGGGTGCGGTCGAAGTCGCGGTCGGTCTCACCGGGGAAGCCGACGATGATGTCGGTCGTCACGGCGAGGTCCGGGATGGCCGCCCGGGCGGCGGCCAGGCGGTCGAGGTACCGACCCGCGGTGTAGCCCCGACGCATGGCGGCCAGTACGCGATCGCTTCCCGACTGCAGCGGGAGGTGCAGGTGCTCGCACACCGCGCCCACCTCGGCCATGGCGGCGATGGTCTCGGGCCGCAGGTCCTTGGGATGGGGGCTCGTATAGCGGACGCGCCTGATCCCGGGGACGGCGCCCACCGCCCGCAGCAGGTCGGCGAACAGCGGACGGGCCCGCGGCGCGCCGGCCTCTGCCCAGGCCCGCCCCGCCTGCCATGTCGTCGAGCCGGCCTCTGGGGCCGGCTCTGCCCCATCACCGCCGCCCGAGCCTGCGACGTGGTCGTCCGAGCGCAGGGCCATGGTGATGTCCCGCCCGTAGGAGTTGACGTTCTGGCCCAGGAGGGTGACCTCCACCGTGCCCGCCCGGGCGAGGTGCTCCACCTCGGCCACCACGTCGCCGAACGGGCGGCTGACCTCCCGGCCCCGCACGGCAGGCACGATGCAGAAGGCACAGCTGTTGTCGCAGCCGATCTGGATTGTGACCCACGCGGCGTGGGCCAGCTGTCGACGGACCGGGAGCGCCGAGGGGAACAAGGAACTGTCGTCGGCTGGCGCCTCGTCGAGTATCTCCATGACCGGGCCCTCGCGCCGGGCCTGGCGCAGCAGATCGGCCAGCCGGCCCACGTTGTGGGTCCCGAACACCACGTCGACCTGGTCGGCCCGCTGCTGGACCAGGCCCCGGTCCTTCTGGGCCAGACAGCCACCCACGGCGATCTGCATGCCCGGCCGGCGGGCGCGGACGGCCTTCAGCTGGCCCAGGTGCCCGTAGAGCCGGTTGTCGGCGTTCTCCCTGATGCAGCACGTGTTGAGGACCACGACATCGGCGGCGGCGACGTCGTCGGTGGCCTCCATGCCCTCCGTCTCGAGCAACCCCGCCAGCCGCTCCGAGTCGTGCTCGTTCATCTGGCACCCGAAGGTGCGCACGTGGAACTTCCGCGTCACCGGGCCAGGATAGGCCCACTGGATTTCCGCGGCTTCGCCCTACTCCGTCTCCTGCCCGACGGCGAGGGCCTCGCCGTCCTCGCCAGCGGGCGGCAACTGGTCGGCCCCGCCGCGGTGCTCGACCAGGAGCCGCAGGGCGGTGCGGCTCTGCCCGTCGATCTCGATGTCGGCGAAGTTCGGCACGCAGATGAGGTCGATGCCCGACGAGATCACGAAGCCTCGGGCGATGGCCATGGCCTTTATGGCCTGGTTGAGCGCGCCGGCGCCAACGACCTGCACCTCGACCGCGCCTGACTGCCGGAGCACGCTTGCCATCGCCCCTGCGACAGCATTTGGACTCGATTTGCTCGAGACCTTCAGCACTTCCATGTTGCCCCCAGCCAGGACCGTCGGCGGACATCGTGGTTCGGCCACGCGCCACCGTCTGATTCGACGTCCTCGACAACTCTCCCTTCTGTCGCTACTGCCAGAAGGGGAGGGGGCCGGCCGCCGCCGGGGGGAAAGCGGCGGCCGGCCCTGGGAGATCCCTAGCCCGACCCTCGACCAGCGTCACCCTGTCGCCGGTCATTCCTTCAGTGAGATGGGCTCGTCGTCTTCGGTCTGCGCCCCCAATGGAACGTCCTGAGACCCCGAACCCATTCCCACCTGTTGCCGGACACGCTCGTTGAGCTCGACCATCAACTCGGCGTTCTCCAACAGGAACTGCTTGGCGTTCTCCCGCCCCTGGCCGAGCTGCTCGCCTTCGTAGGTGTACCAGGCTCCGGACTTCTTCACGATGCCCAGGTCGACGGCGACGTCGATGACCGACCCCTCCCGGCTGATGCCCCGGCCGTACATGATGTCGAACTCTGCGGATTTGAAAGGCGGCGAGCACTTGTTCTTCACGACCTTGACCCGCGTGCGGTTGCCGATGACCTCGCCGCCGTCCTTGATGGACTCGATCCTGCGGATGTCGAGGCGGACCGAGGAGTAGAACTTCAGCGCCCGCCCGCCAGGGGTCACCTCAGGTGAGCCGTAGACGACCCCGATCTTCTCTCGCAGCTGATTGATGAATATGGCGATGGTGTTCGAGCGGCTAAGGGTCCCGGTGAGCTTGCGCAGCGCCTGGGACATGAGACGGGCCTGGAGGCCGACGTGGGCGTCGCCCATCTCTCCCTCGATCTCCGCTCGGGGGGTGAGGGCCGCCACCGAGTCGACGACCAGCACGTCGAGGGCTCCCGACCGGATGAGCATGTCGGCGATCTCGAGCGCCTGCTCCCCGGTGTCGGGCTGGGAGATCAGCAGCTCGTCGATGTCGACGCCGATGGCCTTGGCGTAGACCGGGTCCATGGCGTGCTCGGCGTCGATGTAGGCGCAGATGCCCCCGTTGCGCTGCCCCTCGGCCACCACGTGCATGGCCAAGGTCGACTTCCCCGAGGACTCGGGTCCGTAGAGCTCGACGATCCGGCCCCGGGGCAATCCACCCACGCCGAGGGCCAGGTCGAGGGCCATGGCGCCGGTGGGAACGGACTCGATGGCCATGTCCGCCCGCTCGCCCATGCGCATGATCGAGCCCTTGCCGAACTGCTTCTCGACGTGCCCGATCGCCATGTCGAGCGCCTTGTCACGTTCCACCGGATCCCCTCTCGTCGTGGCGGCTTGATTCGGGCCTCACCCTATGGATGGGGTGTGACGATCACACTGTTGGAACTCCAGAAGTGTAGTTCCGAACGCGTGTTCGGGTAGGGATTTCGGGCGCCCGCTTCTCAACCCAGGGGAAGGGAAGCCACGACGTCGTACCGGGCCCCTTCCCGGTGGGGGGTACTGGCGACGAGGGTCAGCTCGGCGACCTTCCAGCGAGCGACCAGGGGCGTCCCCCGCAACTGGCGCAGGTCCCCCCTGCGCCCACGGGCGCGGGCCAGCGTCAGGTGCCCGTGGAAGGGTCGGTCCTCCGGAGGCTGGCCCACGCCGGCGGTGGCCTCCACGGTGGCCCGGGCCAGCTCGTCGAGGCCCTGGACCGGGACCTGGAGGATGCCCCGCCCCAGGCAGGCCGTCGCCGGCCCCATCTCGGCCGACACCGGCTTGGCCGAACCCACGTCGATCCGGCCGAAGGTATCGGTCACCTCGGCGAGCTCGACGGCCGCCACCTGGCCCAGGAACCGCAGCGTGACGTGCCATTGCCCCGACGTCGTCCACCGCACCCCCGGCGTCTCGGGTCGGGGCAGGTCGCCCAGCACGTCGAGGACGTCCGGCGACGGCCACACGGCGACGAACAGGCGCACGACTCACCCCGTCGGTGGCGAGAACCAGCGATCGCGGAGCACGAAGAGGTGGCGGTCGGTGACGAGGTTGAGCACCCGGCGAGCCTGCCGAAAGCGCTCCGCCACCTCCCCCACCACCCGCATGGCTCCGGTCGGCGACGGCGCCGTGTCGTACGCCAGCCGGTACCACCGGCGACCGAGGTGCTCCAGCAGGGCCACCGGCCCCGCCGGCTCCACCGACTCGGCGTGTCCGCCGGGTGGTCCGTCCGCCCCGGCAGCCAGGCGCGCCGCCCGGAGCAGCCGCGCTGTGTCGATGGGCGCCAAGGCCCGCATTGCCGTGTGATCGGGGAACACGCCGGTCAGGAAAAGGGCCAGATCACCGAGGCGGCGGTAGATGCCGACTCGCTCGGCCTCGGGCACGACCTCCAACAGCGACGCCAGGCGCACCGGGTCGAGCTCGCTGAAGCGGCGACGTCGCCAGCCCCGACGGGTCTGCACCCAGAAGCTGCCGCTGGCCACGTGCGTGTACGACGCCAGCAGCTCGACCAGGAAGAACCGCCGTGTCGGGTCGGCGAGGAAGTCGCGGAGCGCCTCGACGTCGAACACCGCCACCCGCTGGCGCGGCCCCAGCCACTCGGGCACGAACACCGCCTGCCGGAGGTCCTCCACACAGCGATGGACGGCGACGGCGAAGACGAGGAACGGCGAGCCCCGCATGAAGGGATCGGCCCCCTTCTCGACGCCGAAGACCGCCTCGAACACCTCCGGTCGGGAGAGCAGACCCTCGACCGCCGTCGGGCGGCCCCGGAGCCCGGCGACCCCGAGCATCTCGCCGGTCGCCGAGCGGTGAGCGCTCGACAACAGCCCCAGGTCGTCGTCCGTCAGGTGCTCGAGGTACGTCGTCTCCATCAGATGACAGCCCCTCAGGCGGGCGCCGGCTCGAGCATCCGCCGGCGCAGCACGTCGAGCACGGAGATGGCGGCGAACTGCCGGACGCGCTCCCGATCGCCGGGAAGCTGCATCCGCACGGCCTCGAGGGACGGACCGGGACCGGCCAGCCCGCACCACACGGTGCCGACGGCCACGCCGTCCTGCGGCGTCGGGCCGGCGACACCCGTGACGGCCAGGCCGACGTCGCTTCCCAGGACCCGGCGCGCCCCGGCGGCCATCTCCCGCGCCGTCTGCTCGCTCACCGCCGGTCCGTCGCCCACACCCAACAGGTCGCGCTTGACGGCCGTGTCGTAGACGACGACCGAGCCCCGCAGCCAGGCGCTCGCACCGGGGACGTTCACCAGCCTCGACGCCACCAGCCCGCCGGTGACGGACTCTGCCAGTCCGAGGGTGAGCCCGCGCTCCTCGAGCAGCGCCCCCACGGCGTGCTCCATCGACATCTCGTCGACCCCGAACACCGTCTCGCCCAGCAGCGTCCGAATCTCGGCCTCCTCGGCGTCCAGCAGTGCCCGGGCATCCGCCTCGTTCGCCGCCTTGGCCGTGATGCGGACCTTGATCCCCTCGATCCCGCTGGCCAGGAAGGCGATGGTCGGGTTCCCGCCCGCCTCGTCGAGGGCGGTCAGGCGGGGCCCCACCATCTCGGCCAGCATGGATTCGGACAGGCCCCAGGAACGCAGGGTGCGGCTGAGGATGACCGCTGCCGCACCGGCTCGGGCCTGCAGGTCGGGGATGACGGCCCGCTCGGCCATCTCCATCATCTCGTGCGGCACTCCCGGCACGGCGTAGATGACCTTGTGGCCCACGGGGCAGACGAGCCCGGGTGCCGTTCCCCGGACGTGGGGGATCACGGTGGCGCCCT